>JBDHSE010000249.1:0-4437 GCA_039807955.1 Ideonella sp.
GCGCCTTCGACTGCGGCAGACCGAAGCCCGGCAGCGTCGAAGCCAGCAGCACCGGATGCAGCGGCGGCACCTCGAGCTTGTAGCCGATCGGGCCGTCGATCGGCTCGGTCTCGAGGAAGTGGTCGGAGTAGATCGACTGCGGCGCGCCGCTCCAGGCCTTGACCTCCTGGTCGAAGAGCGCCGACATGACGACGACCGGATGCAGGAAGGTGCGCTTGCCGAGCAGGCGGTACGGGTCGGGCGCCGCGGAGCGCAGCAGCAGCGCCGGCGAGTTGATCGCGCCGCCGGCGACGACGTAGTGCTTGGCGACGATCCGCGTCGTCGCCCCGGCCGCCGGTGTGCCGTCGGTGTTGACGCCGACGCATTCGAGCGCGACGACGCGCCTGGCGTCGATCTCGAAGCGCTCGGCGCGCGTCTCGACGAGCAGCCGCGCGCCCTTGTCGAGCGCCGCCGGCACCGTCGTCAGCAGCATCGATTGCTTGGCGTTCGTCGGGCAGCCGAGGCCGCACGAGCCGAGGTCCCAGCAGCCCTTGACGTTGCGCGGGATGAGCTTCGTCGCGATGCCGAGCTTTTGCGCACCGACGCGCAGCAGGTCGTTGTTCGTGTTCGGCGCAAGCTCCCAGGGGTGGATGTTGAGGCGCCGCTCGACCTGCGCGAACCACGGCGCCATCGCCGTCTCGGAGAAATCGGTGAGGCCGAAGTGCTCGGCCCAGTAGGCCAGCGTCGCGGGCGGGGTGCGAAACGAACTCGTCCAGTTGACGGTCGTCGAGCCGCCGACGCAGCGCCCCTGCATGATGTTGATCGCCTTGTCGGCCGTCTTGCGCGACGCGCTCTCCTGGTACAGCGTCGGGTAGGCCTCGCTCTCGAGCTGGTTGAAGTCGCGGCTCGACTTGAGCGGCCCCTCCTCGACCATCACGACGTCGAGCCCGGCCTGCGTCAGCAGCTCGGCCGTGATGCCGGCACCGGCGCCGGTGCCGACGATCGCGACGTCGCAGGCTAGCTGCGCCGGCCGCTTCGCGTGGCGCCCGCCGTGCACGCGCCAGCCGCGCGCCAGGCCGTCGAGGATGGGGTCGGGAAGTCGGCTCATGCGGATCAGATGTCCAGCGGCCCGGGGTAGCCGAGCATCGGCCAAGTGCCGCGGTCGGCGAAGTAGGCGGCGTTCGTCAGATCGCGCAGCGCGTGAAACGCCTGCTGGCGCAGCGCGATCGACGACGTCAACATGCCCTGCAGCGCGACCGTCAACTGGGCGACCGTCGCGTCGGCCCACGGCGGCTGCAGCCCGGCCAGCAGCATGCGCCCCGGCGGCGAAGCGAGCAGCGCGAGCAGTTGCGACAGTTCGCTCTGCGTCGCCGCAGGCAGGCCGGCGATCGTCGCGGCGAGGCGCTGCAGGTGGGCGCGCAACGCGGCCTCGCGTTCGACCGCATCGGCCGGCAGGTTGCCGTCGAGCACGCCGCGCGCGACGGCGCGCATCACAAGCGTTGCATCCGCCGACAGATTGCCGCCGCTCCAGCCCGGCCGCAACAGCGCGACACCGCCGCCGGCGATGGCGAGCACGGCGGCGCCGCCGATGCCGAGCTTCAGAAGGGTTCGTCGTTGCATGCGGGTCAGGATGCGGGCGCAATCGTCTGCGACCGGATACGAGCGCCGAAGTTTCACATCAAATGCACGCGATGCGGCAGCGCCGGGCGGGCGAAGGTACCGGGGCAAACCCGAACCCGCGGCCGGCCTTCGAACCTCGATCGCGAGGGGATTGTTCCTACAATCGTTTCGCCCCGCCGACCCTCGCCGCACAACGCGCAGACGCCCGTGTTCCGATCCGCCAGCCTCTTTGCCGCGCTCTACCTGTTCTGGCTGCTGCTGTCGGGCTACTTCACGGCGTTCCTGCTGACGGCGGGCGCCGGCTGCGCGCTCGCCGTCGTCTGGCTCTCGCGCCGGATGGACGTCGTCGACGCCGAGGGCCACCCGGTGCAGCTCGGGCTGCGGGCCTGGACGTACTGGCCGTGGCTGATCGCCGAGATCATGAAGTCGGCGTGGAGCGTGAGCCGCGCGATCCTCGACCCGCGGCTGCCGATCAGCCCGACGCTGGTGCGCTTCAAGCCGGGGCAGAAGACCGACCTCGGCCTCGTCGTCCACGCCAACTCGATCACGCTGACGCCAGGGACGATCACGATCGAAGCCGGCGCGGGCGAGTTCCTCGTCCACGGCCTGACACGCGACGCCGCCGAAGGCTGCATCGCGAGCGAAATGGACCGCCGCGTGACGGCGTTCGAAGCGAGCGGCGCCCGGCCGTGATGTTCGCCGTCGCCGCCGTCGCCCTGCTCGTCACGCTCGCGCTCGCGCTGATCCGCGCCGCGCTCGGCCCGACGCTGTTCGACCGCGCGCAGGCGGCGAACACGATCGGCACCGTCGCGATGCTGCTGCTCGCGGTGTTCGGCTTTCTGAACGGCCGGCCCGAGTTCCTCGATCTCGCGCTCGTCTACGGCTTGCTCAACGTGATCGGCACGATCGCGGTGCTGAAGTACTTCCGCTGGGGCGACCTCGGCGACCCCGGAACGGGCGAGGAGGCGCAGCGATGACGGCCCTGATCGACGCACTGAGCTGGGTGCTGCTCGCCGCCGGCGGCTTCTTCAGCGTCGTCGGCGGCATCGGCCTGCTGCGCATGCCCGACTTCTATACCCGCATGCACGGCGCGAGCATCACCGAGACGCTCGGCGCCGGCTTCATCCTCGCCGGGCTCTTGCTGCAGGCCGGCATCACGCTCGTCGCCGCCAAGCTCGTGATGATCGGCCTGCTGATCTTCTTCGCGAGCCCGACCGCCACCCACGCCCTCGCCCGCGCCGCGATGGCGCGCGGCCTGGCGCCGCTGCTCGCCCCGCCGGAGGACGAACCATCGAAGCGCTGATCATCAACGTGCTGCTGGTGCTGATGGTCGCCGCCGTCGTCACGATCACGCGCGCGCGCAACCTGTTCGGCGTCGTCGTCCTGTCCGGCGTCTACAGCTTCCTGATGGCGACGCTGCTCGTCGCGATGGACGCGGTCGACGTCGCGATGACCGAGGCGGCGGTCGGCGCCGGCATCTCGACCGTGCTCTTCCTCGGCGCGCTCTACCTGTGCCGCAGCGAGGAGACCAAGGTGCTGCGACCGCCATGGGTGCCGCTCGCAGCGTCGATCGCGGTCGGCGCGCTGCTGATGTACGGCACGCTCGGGCTGCCCGGCTTCGACGACGTGAAGGCGCCGATCCATACCCACGTCGTCCCGCGCTACCTCGACGACGGCGTGAAGGAGACCGGCGTTCCGAACATCGTGACCGCCGTCCTCGCGAGCTACCGCGGCTTCGACACGCTGGGCGAGACGACCGTCGTCTTCACCGCCGGCGCGGGCGTCGTCGCGCTGCTGCGGCGCCGCCGCCGGGGGCCGAAGCGATGAGGGGCGACCTCATCCTGCGCGTCGCCGCGAAGCTGATGATTCCGTTCATCGTGCTGTTCGCGCTGTACGTCCAGTTCCACGGCGACTTCGGCCCCGGCGGCGGCTTCCAGGCCGGCGTGATCCTGGCTGCCGCGGTGATCCTCTACGCGCTGATCTTCGGCCTGGCCGACGCACGCAAGGTCGTCCCCGAGCCGCTCGTCGAATCGATGATGGCGATCGGCGTCCTCGTCTACGCCGGGGTCGGCGTCGCCGGGCTCGTGATGGGCGGCCACTACCTCGACTACTTCGTGCTCGACCCGGATCCGGTGCACGGCCAGGAGCGCGGCATCTTCTGGGTCGAGGCGGGCGTCGCGATCACGGTGTCGGGCGTGATGCTCAAGATCTTCTACATGTTCGCCGACCGCGGCCACGCCGACGAGGCATGAAGGCGGCGCGCCGATTGCACGACGCGCCTACTGCGCCGGCGCTGCCGCCGCGTGCGGCGCCGGCCTCGGCGTCCGGCGCGCGCCGCAGGGGACTGCGATGAGCAGCGTGCAGTGGGAGGTGCTCGCCGCGCACTTCAGCTACTTCGTCACGATCTTCCTGATGATCGCCGGGCTGTTCATCGTCATCGCGCGCGGCAACCTGATCAAGAAGCTCGTCGGCCTGAGCATCTTCCAGTCGTCGGTCTACCTGCTCTACATCGCACCCGGCAAGGTGATCGGCGGCACGGCGCCGATCGTCGCCGACGCGTTCAAGCTCTACTCGAACCCGCTGCCTCACGTGCTGATCCTGACCGCGATCGTCGTCGGCGTCGCGACGCTCGCGCTCGGCCTCGCGCTCGTCGTTCGCATCCGCGAAACCTACGGCAGCATCGAGGAGGACGAGATCCTCGCCCAGGACGTCGCGGCCGACACGCCGCCGGTGCACGGCTGATGCGCGCGCGCCGCGGCCAGCAGCGATGAACCTCGCGCCGCACCTGCCGGTGCTGCAGGTCGTCGTGCCGCTGCTGGCGGCGCCGCTGACCGTGCT
>JBDHSE010000250.1:0-4427 GCA_039807955.1 Ideonella sp.
TGCACGATGAGCTTCGGGCGAGCGTCCTCGGGCAGCTGCTCCCAGCGGTCGAAGACGGCGTCGAACAGTGCGCGCCCGCTGTCGGTCGCCTCGGTGCGCGACGCCATCAGCGCCAGTGCGCTCGGGAAGTACGAGTACTGGATCGTGACGTGCGCGGTGTCGCCGCCGTGCATGTATTCGATCGCCGCCGCGCTCGCCGGCTCGATCCAGCCCGATCCGGTCGTCGTCGAGACGATCAGGAGCTTGCGCTCGAACGCGCCGGTGCGCTCGAGCTCCTTCACCGCAAGCTGGGCGCGCGCCGCCGCGTTCGGCGCCTGCTTGCCGCTGACGTAGACGCGGATCGGCTGCAGCGCGCTCTGGCCGGTGAACTCGGCGATCTGCTTCGCGTCGGGGCCCGAGCCGACGAAGCTGCGGCCATGCCGGCCGAGCGTCTCCCAGTCGACGAGCGATCCGGGGCCGCCGCTGCGCAGCGCCGACACCGGCTTCTCGACGCCGGCGTTGGTGCGCAGGTTGATGGCGGCGAATCTCGCGTCGAGCCATGCGTGGACGTTGTCGAGCACCGCGCCATCGATGACGGCGACGATGAGGACCGTTGCGATGATCAGGCTCAGGATCGTCGCCAGGCGCCGGGGCACGTGGCTGAAGCGCGCGACCCGCGCGCGCGTCAGCCGATAGACCTTGCGCACGCCGCGGGCCAGAAGCAGCACGAGCGTCGACAGGAACGCGAAGTAGGCGAGGATGCCGACGAGGGCGATGCCGTCGGCGCGCTCGACGCCGATCAGCTCGCGGACCTGATTCTGCCAAACCTGCGACAGGATGATGCCGGTGACGAGGACGACCGCCGCGACGAGGTAGAGCAGCAGGCCCGGCGTGTGGCGACCATCGCCGGGCGGCGGCTTGTCGAGCGTCCAGTAGTAGAGCTTGTAGATCACAACGCCGGCGCCGTAGCCGAGCATGAAGCCGCTGGCCGCGAGCACGCCGGTGAAGAGCGGCGGACGCGGCAAGAGCGAAGGCGTCATCGCGGCGGCAAAGCCAAGCAGGCCGACGATCACGCCGACGGTGTTCAGGCCATACGCCATCTGTATCCAGCGAAGGAGGTTCTTCATCGTTGTCGGGGTCGGCACGGACCCGGAAATGCGAGGTACGGTCAGCGTCCGGGCGCGCTTGCGCCGCATCGCGCCGGCTCGTGGCGGCGCAGTATCGCCGATGACGCTTGCCCCTTGGGCGCTGCGGCCGCGGCTTGTCTCGCGTCGGCGTCGGCGATCGCGGCGCGCCGGAAGCGGACAGGCGCCGCCGCGCAGACGCGCCGCCTCAACCGTTGCGCAGCAAGTGCCTGCCGAGCGCCTCGTAGGCCGGCAGCGAAGTCGGGTCGAGGTGCGGCGAATTCGCCGCCTGCGGATGCGACGCATAGCGCGCGATCACCATCTCGGCCTTCGGATCGATCCAGATCGCCTGGCCGTGGATGCCGCGCGCGGTGTACGCGCCGTGCGCGTTGTGCGTCAGCCACCACATGTCGCGGTACGACCAGCCGGCCAGCGCCGCATCGCCCGCGCGCTCGAACTGCGCCCGGTCGCCGCCGCGGCGGATCGCGGCGACGACGCGCTCGGGGATGATCTGCTGGCCGTTGAACCAACCGTCCTGGCGCATCGCCTCGCCGAAGCGCGCCAGGTCGCGCAGCGTCGTGTTCAGCCCGCCGCCGCCCGACTCGGTACCGACGCTGTCGACCGCATAGTGCGCGTCGTGCTCGGCGCCGAGGCGCGACCACAGCAGGTCCGACGTGAGCGTTGCGAGCCGCTGCCCGGTCGCGCGCTTGACGACCCACGCCAGCACCTCGGTGTTGACTGTCTTGTAGGCGAAGCTCTCGCCGTGCGCGCCGTCGGACGCGAGCGTCGCGAGGTAGTCGCACAGCGTGGCCGGTCCGTCGTAGTTCGCCGGGCGCGGCAGCAGGCCGCCGGCGCGGGCGTAGTGCCAGATGTCGGCCTGCGGGTCGGCGTAGGTCTCCGAGTAGCGCACGCCGACCGTCATGTCCATCACCTGGCGCAGCGTCGCGCCGCCGTAGGCGGTGCCGGCGAGTTCGGGCAGGTAGTGCGTCACGGCGGCCTGCGGGTCGAGCACGCGGCGGTCGGCGAGCATCGCCGCGAGCGTGCCGACGAACGACTTGGTGACCGACATCGCGGTGTGCGCCAGCTCGGGCTGCAGCGCGCCGAAGTAGCGCTCCTGCACCGTCACGCCGCGATGCAGGACGACGATGCCGTCGGTGTAGTTCGCGGCGAGCGACTGCCCCCACGTCATGCGCCGGCCATCGAGCGTCGTGAACTCGACCGCGTCGAGGTCGTGCCGCTCGGCGCGCGGCAGCAGCGCGACCGGCGCGTCGCCGCGCGAGACGTTGGCCGTCGGGTACATCTCGCGCATGTGGCAAAACGCCCAGCGCGTGCGCGGAAACGCCCAGGCGCTGCCGTCGGCGGCGCCGACGGCGCGCTCGGGCTTCGGCGGAAAGCCCTCCATCCAGCCGAGCGCGGCCGGGTCGGACGCGCTGGCGTCGGGGAAGCTGCCGCTCTCTAGCGCGGCGGGCGATTCGGATGTCATCTGGCGGGGCTGCGTGCATCGTTCGCTGCCGGACGCGCGATCAGCACCGCGTCCGGGAACGAGCGGGCAAGGTTCGCACAGCGCGGCGGCGCCGTCACGCCGCCTGCGCCGCGCCGGTCCGCGGCGGCGGTAGCCTTTCACGCCTTGCGCGGTTTTGGCGTTGCACGCCACGATCGCGCCGCAGCGCTGCGGCGCGCCGGGCAACTAGCGCTTGCGCGCGCTTTGCAGCTTCTCGATCCGCATCGCGATGCGCTGGCCGAGGTCGACGATGCGCGCGCGCAGGGCGGCAGCTTCGGCTTCGTCGGTGCATGCGGCGAGCTTTTCGCGCAGCGTCGCAACCTGCTTGAACATCTCGACCTCCGCCGGGACGTAGCCGGCGTCTTTGAGGATCTTGTAGCCCAGGCGCAGTTCCTCGGGCGTCTCGAAATAGCCGTCGCCGAAGTCGAGCGGCTTGCCGTAGCTCTTCGCGCGTGCCAGTTCGCCGCTTTGCTGTGCCTCGCGCAGGCGCTGCGCGATGTGCTCGTCGATCGTCGTCATGGCCGGACTCTCCACCGCACGGTGGGCCGATTGTCCCGCTTGCTGCCATACGCTGCAGGCGCCGGCCAAGCTGACTACGATGCGCGTCTGTCCGCTCACGTGGAGGAACGCGATGCCTCGACACCTGACCCCAACCCCCATGCCGCTGGCACCGCAACGATGAACGCCCCGCTCGACATCGGCCGCTTCGGCAGCGGCCACGCGGTTCGCCGCATCGAGGACCGCGCGCTCGTCACCGGTCGCGGCCGCTTCACCGACGATCTGGCGCGCGACGCGCAGGCGCATTTGGTCTTCCTGCGCTCGCCGCATGCCCACGCCCGGCTGCGCTCGGTCGATGCGGCCGTCGCCCGCGCGCTGCCCGGCGTGCTCGCCGTCTACACCGGCGCCGATCTGGTCGCCGCTGGCGTCATGCCGATCAGCATGCCGTTGCCGTTTCCGCGCCCCGACGGGTCGCCCGGCTCGACGCCCGAGCGCCACGTGCTCGCCGTCGATCGCGTGCGCCACGTCGGCGAGGCGGTCGCCGCCGTCGTCGCCGAAAGCCGCGCGGCGGCGCACGACGCGGCGGAGGCGATCGTGGTCGACTACGAGGCACTGCCGGCCGTCGTCGATGCGCTTGCCGCACTCGCGCCCGGCGCGCCGGTGCTGTGCGACGCCGCGCCCGACAACATCGCGGCCGAGATGCGTCACGGCGACGCGGCGGCGGCCGACGCCGCCTTCGCGCGCGCGGCGCACGTCGTCGCGCTCGACCTCGTCAACCAGCGGCTCGCGCCGAGTTCGATCGAGCCGCGCGTCGTCCTCGCCGAACTCGACGCCGGCCGCCTCACCGTCACGCTGTCGAGCCAGATGCCGACCGCGGTGCGCGACGGCATCGCCGCCGCGCTGCCCGGCCTCACCCCCGAAGAGGTGCGGGTGCGCGTCCACGATGTCGGCGGCGGCTTCGGCATGAAGACGGGCCTCTATCCGGAGGACGTCGTCGTCGCCCACGCCGCGCGCAGCCTTGGTCGCCCCGTCAAATGGTGCGCGCAGCGGCTGGAGGAGTTCGCCGCGTCGGCCCACGGGCGCGACCAGGTGGGGCGCGCCGAGCTTGCGCTCGACGCCGGCGGCCGCGCGCTCGCGCTGCGCCTGCGCGCATACGCCAACGTCGGCGCGCACGCGACCGTCACCGGCGTCGCGATCCCGCTGCTGGTCGGGCCGTGGGTGACGACGAGCATCTACGCGATCCCCGTCATCTCGCTGCACCTGACGGCGGTGCTGACGAACTGCACGCCGAGCGGCGCCTACCGTGGCGCCGGCCGGCCGGAGGC
>JBDHSE010000251.1:0-4426 GCA_039807955.1 Ideonella sp.
GACAGATCGGCCGCCATCACCATGCCGCAGCCGACCGCCTCGCCGTGCAGCCACTCGCCGTAGCCGAGGCCGGTCTCTATCGCGTGGCCGAAGGTGTGGCCGAAGTTGAGAATCGCGCGCACCCCCCCCTCGCGCTCGTCCTGCGCGACGACGCCGGCCTTGATCTCGCACGAGCGCCGCACCGCGTGCGCGAACGCCTCGGCGTCGAGCGCGAGCAGCGCGTCGATGTGCGCTTCGAGCCAGGCAAGGAATGCATCGTCGGCGATCGGCCCGTACTTGATCACCTCGGCCAGGCCGGCGGCGATCTCGCGTTTAGGCAGCGTCGAGAGCGTCGCCAGATCGGCGACGACGCGCAGCGGCTGGTGGAACGCGCCGATCATATTCTTGCCGCGCGGATGGTTGATCGCCGTCTTGCCGCCGACCGATGAATCGACCTGCGCGAGCAGCGTCGTCGGCACCTGCACGAAGTCCACCCCGCGCATGTAGCAGGCGGCGGCAAAGCCGGCGATGTCGCCGACGACGCCGCCGCCGAGCGCGTAGAGCAGCGTCTTGCGGTCGCAGTGCGCGGCGAGCAGCGCGTCGAAGATCGCGTCGAGCGAGGCCCAGTCCTTGTGCGCCTCGCCGGCCGGCAGGTCGATTTGCACGACGCGCCGGTGGCGCGCCCTGAGCACTTCGTGCAGGCGGTCAGCGTAAAGCGGCGCGACGTTCGTGTCGGTGATGATCGCGGCACTCGCCGCTCGCGGCAGGCCCTCGTAGCTCGACGTGTCGCAGAGCAGACCGGCGCCGATCAGGATCTGGTAGCTTCTGTCGCCGAGCGCGATCGGCACGCGCTGCGCGGAGTGCGTTGTCTCTTGCATGGCGCCCAGTGTACGGGCGCGCGAACAGCACCAAAGCGGCGTCGAAGCCGGCAGCGCCCGCGCGGGGTGTCAGTGTTCGAGCACTCTGGGCTCGACCGGCGACGGCACGAGCGACGGATCGACGAGGCCGGCAAGCTCGAGCTGCATCAGGATCATGTTGACGAGCCCCGGGATCGACGGCCGGCCGGTGTCGATCGTGAAGTGCGCCGTGCGGCGGTACAGCGGGTCGCGCTGCATGAAGAGTTCGCGCAGCTTGCGCAGCGGGTCGCGCACCTGCAGCAGCGGCCGGTGCGTGTCGTGCCGCAGGCGGCGAAACAGGTCTTCCGGCTTCGAGCGCAGATAGACGACGGTCGATGCGGCGCGCAGCGCCTGGCGGTTCGCCTCCGCAAGCACCGCGCCGCCGCCGGTGGCCAGCACGCCGTCCCCGCTGGCCGCAAGTTCGGCGATCACCTCGCGCTCGATCTCGCGAAAAGCCGCCTCGCCCTCACGCTCGAAGAAGTCGCGGATCGTGCAGCCCAGGCGCTTCTCGATCTCGGCGTCCGAGTCGACGAACCGGCAGCCGAGGTTGCGGGCGAGATGCCTGCCGACAGTGGACTTGCCAACGCCCGGCAGGCCGATCAGGCAGATCAACGGCAAGGCGATGTCAGTCGGCGTTCTCGCACGGCGGCACCGGGCCACGCGGCGCGGACGGCGGCGGGAAGTTGATCGACGGGACCGCCGTCGTCGTCACGATGCCGTAGGGGCTGCGCACGAAGGCAGGGGTGCCTTCCTGGGTGATGTCGGTCACCGGCACGCCGAGCACGTCGGTCCAGCTTGCGCGGCCTTCGGTGCCGGCGACGCCTGCGCTGACGAGGATCTTGTACTGCAACCACGATCCCACGTTCTTCGGGTACTCGATCTGCAGCGTCGCCTTGCCGGTGGCGTCGGTCTTGGTGCTGCCGACCATCGAGATCGCGACATCCGACTTGCGCGGATCGATCTGCCCGTTCTGGTTGGTGTCCTGAGCTTCCTGGTAGAAGCCGGTGCGGGCCACGTCCTCGTTCGGACATCCATACGGGCTGCCTTGCATCTCCCACTTGCCGCCGACCCGGGTATAGAGACCCTTGATGTAGTACGGCAGGTCGATCGACGGCGTGATGTCGACGTTGGCCTTCGGCCGGCCGGCGATGTCGACCGCGGTGACGACGAAGCGCTGGGTGTACGTCAGCTCGTTGACGATGATCAGGTTGTTGGTGCCGATCGTGATCGACAGCGGATCGGCAGCGATGGTCAGTGCCTTGGTCGTCGAGTTCGCGCCGCAGGACGCGAAGTCGGTCTTCTCGTAGCAGGCCGTGATCGTCACTCCAAGGGCCGGGCTGGTGCGGGCGCCCGGAATGAAACTGGTCAGCGCGACACCGTTGGTATCGGTGTAGACGATGTTGTCGCTCGTCGAGAACGTGCCGTAGCCGTTGACGTAGAAGCGCACGCGCATGTTCGGGATCGGACGATTCCTCGAATCGAGGAACAGGGCGCGAACCGCGGAACGGTAGTTCGTCGTCGCATCGACGTTCGGCGCCACCACGCTCGGATCAACGGAGATCGTCGCCGATGTAGGCGTCGCGTTCGCCGGCGGGACAGTGCTCGCCGCCTGGACCTGGACGAGTTGTTCGAACTCGACGCCGCCCGCCTTGGCGAGGACGCTGATCGTGCCCGTCGTCGCCGGCGACGTGTATTCGTACGAGAACGCGCCGACGTTGTCGGTCGTACCCTCGGCCTCGGGCAATGCGCCACCGACGATGGCGATCGCCTGCCCCGCCATCGGGTTGCCGTCTGCATCTTTGAGCACATAGTCGATCCGCCCCGGCGACGACGGCGGGAGCACCGCCGGCACGGCGGTGGCGACGAGTCTCGACCCGGTGACGACGAAGGTCGCCGTCGCGCTCAGGCTGCCGCTGGTGGCGACGACGGTGATCGTGCGGTTGGCGCGGTTCGGGCCGATGTTCACATTGGCAGTGACGACGCCGGTATCGTCGGTCTCGCTCGACGCTTGCGTGAAGGTGGCGCCGCTGTCGACGCTGAACGTGACCGGGACACCGCTCACCGTCGCACCGCCGCTCGTTGCTGCGGTCGCGGTCGCGACGACCGTCTCGGTGCCGGAGTTGTTCACGCTCGTGCTGCTCAGTTGCAGTGTGAGCGAGGTCGCGACCGTCGCCGAAGACGTGTCGCAGGCATTGCTGCCCGGCCCGCCGTAGCAGACGCTGTCCCCCCCGCCGCAGGCCGCGAGCATCAGGCTGGCGACGAGGATCAGTACCCAGTGGAAGACTCGCATCGATTCGACTCCTGACTGCTCGCTGTTTCTTGGAAGAGGCGGCCGCGCTTCAGCGCGAGGCGCGGTCGCTGATCACCTTCGGCGTGAGGAAGATCAGCAGTTCGGTCCGCTCGGTGCCCTTGGTCGTCGTCTTGAAGAGGTTGCCGAGGTAGGGGATGTCGCCGAGGAAGGGCACCTTCGAGACGTCGGTGCGATCGACCTGCTCGAAGATGCCGCCGATGACGACGGTGCCGCCGTTCTCGACGAGCACCTTGGTGACGATCGACTTGGTGTTGATCGACGGCACGCCGGCGAAAACCTGGCCGACGCTGTCCTTGTCGATCTTCACGTCCATGATGACGTTGCCTTCGGGCGTGATCTGCGGCGTGACCTCGAGCTGCAGCACGGCGTCGGCGAACGAGACGGCGGTCGCGCCCGACGACGTCGCTTCCTGGTACGGGATGCGCGTGCCCTGCTTGATCGACGCCTTCTGCTGGTCGGCCGTGATCAGGCGCGGGCTCGAGACGACCTTGCCCTTGCCGTCGGCTTCCATTGCCGAGATCTCGAGATTGAGGAAGCGGCTCGCCCCGGTCGAGAACAGCGACAACGCGAAGGTCGCCGGGTTGAAGCCGCCCTGCGGCGTCGCCGGCAGGCTGACGAACTGGGTGTCGTTCCACGCCGGGCCCGGAATCTGGCCCGTCTGGCCGCCGACCGCGGCGAGGTTGCCGCCGATCGTCGCCCGGTTGTTGCCGCCGATGCTGACGCCCGGCGCATAGCCGTTCTTCAGGCTCAGGTCGGCGAAGCCGAGCTTGACGCCGAGCGAACGGCCGAAGGTGTCGTCGGCGATGACGATGCGGGCCTCGATCTGGACCTGGCGCACCGGGATGTCGATGCGCGCGATGACCTTCGCGACTTCCTCGATCTTGGACGGGATGTCGGTGACGAAGACCTGGTTGGTGCGGACGTCGAAGTTGACGGCGCCGCGCGGCGACAGCAGCCGGTTGCTGTTGCCGCCGCCGCCGGACTGCTGGTTGGCCAGCGCCTGGTTGGCGACGATCTGCTTCATCACGTCCTCGGCCTTCGCGTAGTTGAGCTGGAAGGCCTGCGTCTTCACGACCTCGAGCGCCTGCACTTCCTGCTCGGCGGCGAGGCCGGCGCGTCGGCGCGCGGCCAGCTCTTCCTTCGGCGCGATCAGGATCACGTTGCCCGACTTGCGCATGCCCAGGCCCTTGGCTTCGAGGATGATGTCGAGCGCCTGATCCCACGGCACGTCCTTCAGACG
>JBDHSE010000252.1:0-4423 GCA_039807955.1 Ideonella sp.
GCCCCGCCGCCGCTCAATGCAACGTCGCGACCGCGCGCAGCAGTTCGTCTTCGGTCGGGATCCTGCCGAAGCCGGCGGCGACGCCGTCACGCGCGCACTCGATGTTGACCCAGCGCACGACGCCTTCGCGATCGAGCAGGAACTGGCCGGTGAACTGCGAGCCCTGGCGTTGCAGGTCGCGCTGATCGACGGCATCGAGCGTGTAGCCGTCGAGCGCGTTGAGCGCCGGGCCGGCCTCGAAGAGCCCGACCGGCTGCGCCAGCTCGCCGTTCGGGTTGATCCTGATCGCCGAGAGCTCGCGCATCGCCTGCTCGTCGATCTGCGGCGCCGGTACGCCGTAGGCGGCGTGCGTCGTGCACTCGGGGTCGGCGGCGAGCGGCATCGCCGCCGGGCGCAGCCTGAAGTAGAGCCTCGCCTTGTCGGGGTCGGTCGCGACGACGGCGAGCAGATCGGCGCCCGCCGCGCGCAGCCGGGGGCTCATCGTGCTCAACTGGGCCAGTGCACGCCGGCAGAACGGGCAGTACAGGCCGCGAAAGATCGTCAGCAGCAGCGGCGAGCGGCCCCTGTACTCGGCGAGCGTGACCGTGCCGTCGCGGTGCACCGCCGGCAGCGAGAACTCCGGTGCCGGCTGGCCGGGCGCGAGCGGGATGCGGGCAGAAGCTGGATTCATCTGTTGATCCTCCGTGCTCTGAATCAACACAGAAAGGGTAGCACCACGAGCGAATCGCGGTCGAGGCCGGCGGCATCGCAGACTTCGTTGGCGCGGATCAGGTAGCGTTCGGCACGCTCGTCGTCGCCGAGGTCGAGGTACAGCGTCCCGAGGCCGTCGTAGACCGGAAACAGCAGTTGCGGCTCGCCGATGCGCTCGGCGAGTTCGCAGGCCTCGCCGTAGTAGCGCAGCGCCTGCTGCGGGTCGCCGTGGCACTGGTGGATCTGCGCCAGCACGATGAGCGGCACCGCGAGGTGGTCGAGCTGGCCCAGGCGCCGGTCGAGGTCGATCGCCGCCTCGGCGGCGCGCAGGCCCTCGATATCGCACTGGTTGGTCAGCGCGCAGTACGCGACCGCGAGGTTGGCATAAAGCCGCGACTGGAATCCGAGGTCGCCGATGCGCATTGCCGTCTCGAGGCCCTGGCGGCAGGTCGCGATCGCCTGCCCCGGGTTGAAGCTCGCGTAGAGCACACCGAGGTTGGCGTAGCCGCGGCACGCCGCCTGCAGCATGCCGTTCGCTTCGGCGACGGCGATGCTCTCTTCGATCGCCGCCACTGCCTCCTGCGGCCGCTCGAGCCGGGCGAGCGCCGCGCCCTGAGTGTTGAGCGCCTGCGCGATCGCGGTGCCGGCGTCGCGCGCAGCTGCCGAGCCCGCCGTCGCGGCGTCCGCGCAGCGGCGGGCGTCGACCAGCGCGCGCTCGGCAAAGCGCAGCGCGGCTTCGTTGTCGCCGGTGCGGAATGCGTGGCGGCCGAGTTCCTGCAGCAGGTGCGCGGCCTCGATGTCGCGGCCAGCGCCTGGCGCGTCGAGCAGCGCGAGCCCGGCGTCGAGGCAGGCGCGGCTGGCGTCGCGCGCGCCGGCATCCCAGTGCAGAGCGGCACGCTTGCGCTGCAGGCGCGCTTCACGCGGGCGCTCGCCCAGCGCGCGGGACCGCGCCAGGGCGTCGTCGAACGCCGCGAACGCTTGCGTGCGCCGGCCGCCCAGCGCGTGCAGGTCGCCGATCGCCTCGACGACGTCGGCGCGCAGCGCGTCCTCGCCTTCGGGTTTCGACGCGAGCGCCGTCTGCGCGCGTTGGTAGAGCCCGATCGCGTCGTCGTTGGCGTAGATCGAGCGTGCCCAGTCGCCGGCCAGCGCGAGGTAGCGCGCGCCGCGCAGCGCGTCGCCGCCGCGGCAGAAGTGCTCGCCCATCGCCTGCAGATCGTCGAAGCGTTCGTGGTGCGGATCGCGCCGCGCCTCGAGCAGGCGCGCGACGCGGCCGTGCAGCTCGACACGGCGCTTCAAGAGCAGGTTGCCGTAGACGACGTCGCGCGCCAGCAGCGCACAGAAGCGCCACTGCGTCGCCGACCCCGCGCCGCGCGCGATGTGGCCTTGCGCCGCGAGCTCGTCGAGCGCCGCGGCGTCGAACGCCGCACCGCGCAATTCGCCGAGCAATCCGGCGTCGAAACTCGCGCCGAGCACCGACGCCTCCTGCAGGCACTGGCGCAGCGGCGGCGCGAGCCGGTCCAGGCGCGACAGCAGCAGGCCTTCGAGCGTCGCCGGCACGTCCTGCGCCGCCGCGGCCTGCTCGTCGCAACACCAGTGCCCGCCGTCGTCGACCAGCACCCGCGCGTCGATCAGGCCGCGCAGCAGCGCCTCGAGGAAGTACGGGTTGCCGCCGGCGCGAGCCAGCAGCGTCGCGCGCAACTGCGCCGGCATCCAGGAGCTTCCGCTGCTGCCGAAGCACGACGCGAGCAGTTCCTCGGATTGCGCGCGATCGAGCGGCGCGAGCACGATCCGGTGCGCCTTTGCGCGCCCGGCGTCGAAGCCTGCGAGGTCGGCCGCGGTGCGACACGTCAGCAACAGCATCAGCGGCCGGTCGTGCATCCAGTCGGCCATCGCCGCCAGCGCGGCGAGCGACGCGGCGTCGGCCCACTGCACGTCCTCGACGACGAGCACGAGCGGCCCCTCGCGCAGCCGAAGTTCGAGCACGATGCGCAGCGCGGCGCCGATCTGGCGCTGCAGCCGCTCGGGCTCGGCGTCGGCCGCTTCGCTCGACGCCGGCAGCCCGAGCAGATAGCCGGCCATCGGCACGACGAGCGCGATGTCGGCGGCCGGCGCGCCGCGCGCGGCGAGGCGCTGCTCGACCTTGGCACGCACCGCCGCCAGGTCGTCATCGGGCGCGAGGCCGAAGCCGTCACGCAAGAAGCGCGCGATCGTGCCGTAGGGTCGCGTCTCGTTCGCGGCGCACTGCGTGCGCCGCAGCGTCGGCTGCGGCATGGCCGCGCGCGCATCGTCGGCGAAGGCGTCGGCCAGGGCGTCGACGAAGGCGTGCACGAAGGCATCGACGAGGCGCGACTTGCCGCTGCCGGCCTCGCCCTCGACACGGACGACCTGCGCCTCGTTGCGCTGCATCGATGCAAGCGCGGCGTGCAGCGCTTCGAGTTCCTGCGCGCGGCCGACGAGGCGCGGCATCAGCGTCGCGTGCGCCGTGCGCACGGCACGACCCAACAGCCGAAACACCGAGAGCTTGTGCGACTTGCCCTTGAGCGCGAGCTCGCCGCCCGCCTCGAACTCGAAGCCGGCGCGCGCGAGCGAGCGCGTCTCGGCGCTCACCAGCGTCGCGCCGGCTTCGGCCGCCGCCTGCAGCCGCGCGGCGACGTTGACAGCGTCTCCCGTCACCGCATACGCCGCGCCGGCGGCGCTGCCGATCTGGCCGGCGACGACGCGGCCGCTGTTGACGCCGATGTGAAGGTGCAGCGGCTGCGCGATGCGGTCGCGCCAGCGTTCGCTCAGGCGCGCCGCCTGCGCGTGCATCGCCAGCGCCGCGCGCAGCGCGCGCTGCGCGTCGTCCTCGTGCGCCACGGGCGCGCCGAAGACGGCCATCACCGCGTCGCCGACGAACTTCTCGACGAACGCCTCCTCGCCTTCGAGCACGGTGCGCAGCGCGTCGAAGAGGTCGGTCTGCAGCGCGCGCACCTCCTCCGGGTCGAGCCGCTCGGAGATCGACGTGAAGCCGGTCAGATCGGCGAACAGGATCGTCGCCAGGCGCCGGTCGGCCTCGGGCACCTCGGGCACCTCGGGCGGCGGGGGCGTGGGCGCAAGCGGCGCCAGCTGCGCCGCCTCGAGCGGCCGCCCGCACTTCGGACAGAACGCGAACTCGGGCGGCGCCTCGAAGCCGCAGCCGCTGCACGTCAGCATGATGCGAGGCATCATAGCCAGCAACGCCCGGAGGCACGATGCAGGCCGACGCCCACCCCGCACCCGGAACGAAGGCGCCCGACTTCCGCCTGCCCGCGGCCGGCGGCGGCGACGTCTCGCTCGCCGACTACGCCGGCCGCCGCAGCGTGCTGCTGTGGTTCTCGAAGGGCCTGCACTGTCCCTTCTGCCGGCGCAACATGGCGCGCTTGAGCCAGGCCTATGCGCGCTTCGCCGAGCGCGGCGCCGAGATCCTGCAGATCACGCACAACACCGAGCGCGAGGCGGCGCTTTACTTTCGCAACTACCGCCTCGCGACGCCGTACCTGTGCGACGCCGACCGCGCGGTGCACCTGCGCTACGGCGTTCCGCTGGTCGCGATGAGCACCGCCGCCGTCGTCGGCAACATCGTCACCTCGTGCGCGATGGTCGCGAGCGACCTCGTGCGCCACGGCGAGAAGTCGCCGAACCCGGTCGCGCCTGTCATGCGCATGGGGCCGATGCACCAGTCGCCGCAGCTCATCGTCGCGGTCGACCGCGCCGG
>JBDHSE010000253.1:0-4415 GCA_039807955.1 Ideonella sp.
TTGATGCCCTGCTCCTGCGCGGCGCGGCCGGCCATCTCGGCCGCGACCTGGGCGGCAAACGGCGTCGACTTGCGCGAGCCCTTGAAGCCCTGGCCGCCGCTCGACGCGCAGGCCAGCGCGCCGCCCTGGCGGTCGGTGATCGTGATGATCGTGTTGTTGAACGACGCGTGCACGTGCGCGATGCCGTCGGCGACGTTCTTGCGCGCCTTCTTGCGCACACGCTGGGCGGCGGTATTGGGTGCTTTAGCCATGGGATGCTTCCTTCAAACGGTTCCGGCGGACGAACGAGCGGTCACTTCTTGACGAGATGACAAATGGTCACTTCTTGACCATGGCGCCGGACTTCTTCGGCCCCTTGCGGGTGCGCGCGTTGGTGCGGGTGCGCTGGCCGCGCACCGGCAGCCCGCGGCGATGGCGGAAACCCCGATAGCAGCCGAGGTCCATCAGCCGCTTGATGTTGATCGACATCTCGCGGCGCAGGTCGCCTTCGATCGTGATGCGGCCGATCTCCTCGCGGATGCGCTCGAGGTCGGCGTCGGAGAGGTCCTTGATCTTGCGATCGAACGGCACACCGGCGGCGGTGCAGATTCTCTGCGCCGTCGGTCGGCCGATGCCGTAGATCGCGGTCAGGCCGATCTCGGCGTGCTTTTGCGGCAGGATGTTGATACCGGCGATGCGTGCCATGTCGAATGTCCTCTATGTCCTTGCGGTCCGCGCGGGCGCGGGTTCGTGCGCCGGCCTCAGCCTTGGCGCTGCTTGTGGCGCGGATCGCTGCAGATCACGCGCACGACGCCGTTGCGCCGGATGATCTTGCAGTTGCGGCACATTTTCTTGACGGATGCTGCGACTTTCATTTGCTTGCTCCTCGACCCCGCGAAGGGTCCGTCTTCAGTTCTTCACTTGGCGCGGAACACGATGCGTGCCCGGCTCAGGTCGTAGGGCGTCAACTCGACCGTCACCTTGTCGCCCGGCAGGATGCGGATGTAGTGCATGCGCATCTTGCCGGAGATGTGGCCGAGCACCTTGTGGCCGTTCTCGAGCTGGACGCGAAACGTCGCATTCGGGAGGTTCTCGAGAATCTCCCCCTGCATCTGGATGACGTCGTCCTTCGACATGCGCTTCGGTTCGGTTTGGTTGCTTGGTTGATGTGGTTCGGGCAGGGCAGGTTTCAACCCGCCTTGAAATTGGCCTTCTTCAGCAGCGATTCGTACTGCTGCGACATGACGTAGGACTGCACCTGGGCCCAGAAGTCCATCGTCACGACGACGATGATCAGAAGCGACGTGCCGCCGAAATAGAACGGCACGTTGTACTTGAGGATCAGGAACTCGGGCAGCAGGCAGACGACGGTGACGTAGATCGCCCCGCCCAGCGTCAGCCGGGTCAGGATGCGGTCGATGTGGCGCGCCGTCTGGTCGCCCGGGCGGATGCCGGGAATGAAGGCGCCGCTCTTCTTCAGGTTGTCGGCCGTCTCGCGGCTGTTGAAGACGAGCGCGGTGTAGAAGAAGCAGAAGAAGACGATCGCCGCCGCGTAGAGGATGACGTAGATCGGCTGGCCGGGCGACAGCAGGCTTGCGAGGTCCTTCAGCCAGCGCATGCTGTCGCCGGTCGCGAACCAGCCGACGGCGGTCGCCGGCAGCAGGATGATCGACGACGCGAAGATCGGCGGAATCACACCCGACATGTTGAGCTTCAACGGCAGGTGCGAAGACTGCCCGCCGTAGACCTTGTTGCCGACCTGGCGCTTGGCGTAGTTGACGAGGATCTTGCGTTGGCCGCGCTCGACGAAGACGACGAAGTAGGTGACGGCGATGACGAGCGCGACGATGAAGATCGCGACCGGGATGATCATCGCGCCGGTACTGACGAGTTCGAGCAGGCCGCCGATCGCACTCGGCAGGCCGGCGGCGATGCCGGCGAAGATCAGGATCGAGATGCCGTTGCCCAGACCCCGCTCGGTGATCTGCTCGCCGAGCCACATCAGGAACATCGTGCCGGCCGTCAGGCTCACCATCGCGGTGATGCGGAAACCGAAACCGGGAGCGATGACGAGGCCGGGCGAGCTCTCGAGCGCGATCGCGATCGACAGCGACTGAAACAGCGACAGCCCGAGCGTTCCGTAGCGCGTGTACTGCGTGATCTTGCGCCGGCCCGCCTCGCCTTCCTTCTTCAGCGACTCGAGCGTCGGCACGACGTAGGTCATCAACTGCATGATGATCGACGCCGAGATGTAGGGCATGATGCCGAGCGCGAAGACGGTGAAGCGCGACAGCGCGCCGCCCGAGAACATGTTGAACAGGCTCAGGATCCCGCCCTGCTGGCCCTTGAAGAGTTGCTGCAGCGAGACAGGGTCGATCCCCGGCACCGGAATGTGGGCCCCGATCCGGTAGACGACGAGCGCGAGCAGCAGAAACGTCAAGCGGCGACGCAGGTCGCCGAACTTGCCGCTCTTCGCGAGTTGATTCGCGTTGGTTGCCACGTGCGGTTGAGTTCCTCGGGACAGTGGTTGCGCTTCAGGCGACCGAGCCGCCGGCGGCCTCGATCGCCGCTTTCGCGCCGGCCGTCGCCGCGATGCCGGTGAGCGTGACCTTCTTCGTCAGCTTGCCCGACGCGAAGACCTTGACCGCGCGCACCAGTTCGGGAACGAGCCCGGCCTGCTTCAGCGTCAGCACATCGATCTCGGCCACCGGCAGCCGCTCGAGGTCGGAGAGGCGGATCTCGGCGTTGAAGCGCAGCGTGCGCGACTTGAAGCCGCGCTTCGGGAGGCGGCGCTGCAGCGGCATCTGGCCGCCTTCGAAGCCGACCTTGTGATAGCCGCCGGAGCGCGACTTCTGCCCCTTGTGGCCGCGGCCGCCGGTCTTTCCGAGGCCGCTGCCGATGCCGCGGCCGACGCGGCGCTTGGCGTGCTTGGCGCCCGCCGCCGGCTTGATCGTGTTGAGTTCCATCTGCGTATCCAGTCCGCGGCGCGGCTTCAGAGCACCTGCACGAGGTAGGCGACCTTGTTGATCATCCCGCGCACGGCGGGGGTGTCTTCGATGACGGAGATGCTGTTGAGCTTGCGCAGGCCCAGGCCGCGCACCGTCGCGCGATGCGTCTCGCGCGTGCCGGCGACGCTGCGCACCAGCTTGACCGTGACCGTCTTCTTCTCGCTCATGTTCGTTCTCCCGTTCGGGCGCCGCGCGGCGCTCAGGCGAAGATCTCTTCGACCGTCTTGCCGCGTTTGGCGGCGATCTCGGCCGGCGTGTTCGTGCGCGCGAGCGCGTCGAGCGTGGCGCGCACCAGGTTGTACGGATTGGTCGATCCGAAGCTCTTGGCGACGATGTCGGTCACGCCGAGCACCTCGAAGACGGCGCGCATCGGGCCGCCGGCGATGATGCCGGTACCGGCCGGCGCCGGCGCGACGAGCACATGCGCCGCGCCATGCTCGCCGACGACGCGGTGATGGATCGTGCCTTCCTTGAGCGAGACCTTGATCAGGTTGCGCCGTGCGTCCTGCATCGCCTTGGTCACGGCGACCGGCACTTCCTTCGATTTGCCCTTGCCCATGCCGATGCGGCCGTCGCCGTCGCCGACCACCGTCAGCGCGGCGAAGCCGAGGATGCGCCCGCCCTTGACGACCTTCGTCACGCGGTTGACCGCGATCATCTTCTCCCTCAGGCCGTCTTCACTCGCTTCGGTCGGCGCACGGGGTTGAAACTTTGCCATTGTCGAAATCCTTGATCGCTGCTCTTGCGCGTCTGCCGCGCGCGGTTAGAACTGCAGGCCGGCCGCACGCGCGGCTTCGGCCAGGGCCTTGACGCGGCCGTGGTAGGCATAGCCGGCGCGGTCGAACGCGACCTTCTCGATGCCAGCCGCCTTGGCCCGCTCGGCGATGCGCTGGCCGACGGCCTGCGCCGCCGCCGCATTGCCGCCCTTGCCGGCGGCGCCGAGCTGCTTGCGCACTTCGGCCTCCGACGTCGAGGCGCTGGCGAGGACGCGCGCGCCGTCGTCGGAGATGACGCTCGCGTAGATGTGCAGGTTCGAGCGGAACACCGTGAGACGCGCGACGCGCTGCTTGGCGATGCGGTTGCGGGTGGAGCGCGCGCGGCGTTGGCGCTGTTCGGTCTTGTTCAGCATGTGCGGGCTCCTTACTTCTTCTTCGTCTCTTTGAGAGTGACCTTCTCGTCGGCGTAGCGGATGCCCTTGCCCTTGTACGGCTCGGGCGGCCGGATCGCGCGCACCTCGGCGGCGACCTGGCCGACGACCTGGTTGTCGGCGCCCTTGATCACGATCTCGGTCTGCGACGGCGTCGTCACCGTCACGCCGGCCGGCATGTCCTTGTTGACCGGATGCGAGAACCCGATCTGCAGGTTGAGCTTGGCGCCTTGCGCCTGGGCGCGAAAGCCGACGCCGACGAGCGTGAGCTTCTTCTCGAA
>JBDHSE010000254.1:0-4391 GCA_039807955.1 Ideonella sp.
CGCACGCGCGCGATCTCGGCCGGATACGTCGCGCCGACGACGAGGCCGAGCTGGCCGTTGCGGTTCCACGGCCCGGCAGCAAGGCGAGCGATGCGCTCGAACAGGCGCTCGCCGGGCCTGCCTTCGCTGCCTTCGAGGCGCTGGTTCTGCAGCTCATCGCCGCCCGGGTTGGACGTGCGGCACAGCAGGATCGCTCCCTTGCCCGGATACGCCAAGTAGGGCTCGATCGAGTCGAAGCCCATGAACGGCGACAGCGTCACCGCGTCGGCCCGGTAGCGCTCGAAGGCCTCGCGCGCGTACTGCTCGGCGGTCGCGCCGATGTCGCCGCGCTTGGCGTCGAGGATCACCGGTACCTGCGGCGCGACGTCGCGGATGTGCTCGATCAGCCGCTCGAGCTGCGCTTCGGCGCGCTGCGCCGCGAAGTACGCGATCTGCGGCTTGAAGGCGATCACGCAGTCCTTCGTCGCGTCGACGATCGCGGCGCAGAAGTCGAAGATCTTCGTTACGTCGCCCTTCCAGCCGGCCGGGAACTTCGCCGGCTCGGGGTCGAGGCCGACGCACAGCATCGAGCGATTTGCCGCGCCGGCGAGCGCGAGCTGTTCGGTGAACGTCATCGGCGCGTTCACTGTGCGCCGCCGATGCGCCGCGCGAGTTCGGCCGCCTTGCCGGTGTAGCCGGCCGGCGTCAGCGCGCGCAGCCGTGCCTTCTCGGGCTCGGGCAGCGCCAACGTCTCGATGAACGCGGCGAGCGTCTCGCGCGTGATCGCCTTGCCACGCGTCAGCTCCTTCAACTGCTCGTAGGGGTTCTCCAGCCCGTGGCGGCGCATCACGGTCTGGATCGGCTCGGCGAGCACCTCCCACGCCGCGTCGAGGTCCGCCGCGAGCGCGTCGCGGTTGACTTCGAGCTTGCTCAAGCCCCGCTGCAGGCTGTCGAGCCCGAGCACCGAATAGCCGAAGGCGACGCCCATGTTGCGCAGCACCGTGCTGTCGGTCAGGTCGCGCTGGAAGCGGCTGATCGGCAGCTTCTGCGAAAGGTGCGCGAGCACCGAGTTGGCGAGTCCGAAGTTGCCCTCGGCGTTCTCGAAGTCGATCGGGTTGACCTTGTGCGGCATCGTCGACGAGCCGATCTCGCCCGCCTTCGGCCTCTGCCTGAAGTAGCCGAGGCTGATGTAGCCCCAGACATCGCGCGACCAGTCGATCAGGATCGTGTTGGTGCGCGCGATGGCGTCGAACAGTTCGGCCATCGCGTCGTGCGGCTCGATCTGGATCGTGTAGGCGTTGAACGCGAGGCCGAGGCGCTCCTCGACGACGCGCCGCGCGAACGCCTCCCAGTCGACGTCCGGATACGCCGCGAGGTGCGCGTTGTAGTTGCCGACCGCGCCGTTCATCTTCGCCAGCAGCTCGACGCCGGCGGCATTCTTGCGCGCGCGCTGCAGGCGGGCGACGACGTTGGCAACCTCCTTGCCGAGCGTCGTCGGGCTCGCCGTCTGGCCGTGGGTGCGGGCGAGCATCGGCACGTCGGCCTGCGCCTGCGCGAGCGCGGCGAGGCTTGCGATCACGCCGTCCAGCGCCGGCAGCCAGACGTCGGCGCGTGCGTGCGTGAGCATCAGCGCGTGGCTCGTGTTGTTGATGTCCTCGCTGGTGCAGGCGAAGTGGACGAACTCGGCCGCGCGCGCCAGCTCGGCGTCGCCGGCGAGACGAGACTTCAACCAGTACTCGACCGCCTTCACGTCGTGATTGGTCGTCGCCTCGATGTCCTTGATCGCCTGCGCGTCGGCCTCGCCGAAGGCGGCGACGATCGCGCGCAGATGCTCGCGCGCCGCGGCCGAGAACGGCGCCAGCTCGGGCAGCCCGGCGTCCGACAGCGCGATGAACCACTCGACCTCGACCTGCACCCGCCGGTGCATCAGCCCGAACTCCGACAGCAACGGGCGCAGCGACTCGAGCTTGGCGGCGTAGCGGCCATCGAGCGGGGACAACGCGCGAAGGGAGGACAGGGAGGACAGGGCAGAGGCGTTCACGGCGCGGCCTTGTGATCGGGGCGGACGATTCTAGGACCCGCGCGACACGCCTCGCGGCAGGCGGCCTCAGGCCCTGGCGCGTCAGACGCGCTGTGCCCGGTTCAGCATCGACAGCTGATTGTTGAGCGTCCAGTAGTCGTACAGATAGCCCAGCCCGGCGAGGCCCACGGTCAGCAGGTACAGGATGCCCGTCGGCCACTTGCCCATGTACATGCGGTGCACGCCGAGCAGGCCGAGGAAGGCGAGCAGCAACCACGCCACCGAATAGTTCAGCGGCCCGGCTTCGAAGCGCAGGCTCGCCTCGCGGTCCATCGACGGGATCAGGAACAGGTCGATCAGCCAGCCGATGCCGAGCAGGCCGAGCGTGAAGAACCAGATCGTTCCGGTCACCGGCCTGCCGTAGTAGAAGCGGTGGGCGCCGGTGAAGCCGAGGATCCACAGCGCATAGCCGATGACTTTGGAGTGCGTGTCTTGTGGCGTCACGCAGGAAGTTTACGGTGCGGCGGTGCGCCGGGCATGTGCAACGGCGGGGCCGCAGCGGAGACAATGGCGCCGATGGTAGCGAGCGAAGCGTCCGCCGTGCAGCCGGTACGGCCAATGGATCGGGCCGCCGAAGGCATCGGCGCGGCGCCGGGCGGCGTGCCGCGCCGGCTGCGGCCATGAAGGGCCTCGAGGACTGGCCCGCGCGGCTGCGTGCCGGCGCGATGCGCGCCTGGGGCCCGTGGGTCGGCATGGTCAATCGCGACACGGTGCGCGCCGACGCGCAGGCCGGGCTGATCGGCGCGATCGTCGTCCTGCCGCAGGGCATTGCTTTCGCCGCGCTCGCCGGGCTGCCGCCGGCCTGGGGGCTCTACACGAGCATCGTGCCGTGCATCGTCGCCGCGCTCGCCGGATCGAGCCGGCTGCTCGTCTCGGGGCCGAGCAACGCGATCTCGCTCGCGCTCGCGAGCATGCTCGCGCCGCTCGCCGCGGTCGACAACCCGGCCTATCCGCTGCTCGCCGTTGCGGTCACGCTCGCCGTCGGCATCCTGCAGGCGACGCTCGGCCTGCTGCGGCTGGGCGCGATCACGAACTTCATCTCGCCGACCGTGATGCTCGGCTTCCTGACCGGCGCAGCGGTGCTGATCGGCATCCAGGCCGGCCAGGACATGGCCGTGAGCTGGCCCGAGTTCGCGGTCGGCGCGGTGACGCTGGCGACAGCCCTCGTCTCGCGGCGCTGGCTCGGCACCGGGCAGCACCTGCTCGCCGCGCTCGTCGTCGGCAGCCTGTGCGCGTTCGGCATGTCGCGCTTCGGCCTGAACACGGTCCTCGTCGGCGCGCTGCCGCAGACGCTGCCCAAGCTGCACGCGCCGCCGGTGAGCTGGAGCGAAGTGCGCAAGCTCGGCGGCATCGCCTTCGCGCTCGCGATCATCGCGCTCGGCCAGACGATCGCGATCGGCCGCGCGATGGCGAGCCGCCACGGCGAACCGTTCGACCCGAACCGCGAATGCCTCGGGCAGGGGCTGTCCAACATCGCCGGGTCGATGTTCTCGTGCATGGTCGCGTCGGGCTCGATCAACCGCACCGCGCTGAGCGAGGAAAGCGGCGCGCGCACGCCGCTCGCGGCGGTGTTCTCGGGGCTGATGGTGATCGTGCTGCTGGTGATCGCGTCGCCCGTCCTCGCCTACATCTCGGCGGCGGCGATCGCCGGGCTGCTGCTCGTCGTCGCCTGGGGCCTGCTCGACATCGCGCAGTGGCGCCGCGTGCTGCACCTGGACCGCACCGAGGCCGCGATCGCGCTCGGCACCTTCATCGCGACGCTGACCTTCTCGCTCGACGCCGCGATCCTCGGCGGCGTCGCCGCCTCGCTCGTCACCTACCTCTACCGCAGCGCGCGGCCGTCGCTGCGCACGATGGGCTTCAACAAGGCCTACGAAGAGAACGCGCTGCGGCCGTTCGTCATCATCGACGACGCGCCCGCCGGCACGCTGCCCGAGTGCCCGCAGCTCAAGCTGCTGCGGATGGAAGGTTCGGTCTACTTCGGCGCCGTCGCCCACGTCGCCGAGCACCTGCACATGCTGCGCAGCGAGCCCGAGCCGGCCAAGCGGCTGCTCGTGATGACCAAGGGCATGACGACGATCGACATGGCCGGCGCCGAGATGTGGGACGCCGAGCTGCTGCGCCGTCGCGCGATGGGCGGCGACCTGTATTTCCACCGCCCGCGGCCGCAGGTGATGTCGGTCTGGCAGCGCGGCGGCTTCCTCGACCGGATCGGGCCGAATCACATCTTCGCCAGCAAGCGTGACGCGATCGCGACGATCGTGCCGCAGCTCGAGGACGACATCTGCGCGCGCTGCACGGCGCGCATCTTCGACGAATGCCGGTTCCGCCC
>JBDHSE010000255.1:0-4390 GCA_039807955.1 Ideonella sp.
GCCGCCGCCGCCGCTGCCGACCGCGCGCTGCCCCCCGGCACGCGAATCGACGACTACGAGATCGAGTGCGTGCTCGCCGAGGGCGTCGTCGCGATCGTCTACCGCGCGTTCGACCACGCGCTCGGGATGCAGGTCGCGATCGAGGAGTACATGCCCGAAGCGATGGCGCTGCGCAGCGCCGACGGCCGCGTCGTGCTGCGCACCCGCATCCAGGGCCACGCCTTCGAGGAAGGCCGCCAGGCCTTCATCGGCGAGGCGCAGACGCTCGCGCGCTGCGAGCATCCTGCGCTGCTGCGCATCGACCGCATCGTGCAGCGCAACGGCACGGTGTACCGCGCGATGCGGCTGAACACCGGCCCGACGCTGCTCGAGCATCGCCGCGCGCTCGCCGCCCCGCCGGACGCGGCGACGCTGCAGCGCTGGCTGGAAGACCTGCTCGGCGCGCTTGCCGCGCTGCACGCCGAGGGCTGCGTGCACGGCGCGGTCGCACCCGAGCGGATCGTGCTGCGCGAAGACGGCCACCTGCTGCTGCTCGGCTTCGACGCCGTGCGCGCGAGGCTGATCAGCGGCCGCACGCAGGACATGATGGCCGCGATCGAGCCGAGCTTCGCCGCGCCCGAACTGCGCAACCCGTCGCCCGGGCAGGCCGCCGGGCCGTGGACCGACCTCTACGCGCTGGCGACGACGCTGCGCTTTTGCATCGACGGCGAACTGCCGCCGCCCGCGACCGGGCTCGCCGCCGCGCAGCCGGCGCGGCAGCTGAGCGAGGCCTGGCGGCGCGCGCCGCACGAGGCGGCGGCCGACGCCGCCTGGCTGCGCGCCGTCGATGCCTGCCTTGCCGAGGCGCCGCAGGACCGGCCGCAAAGCGTCGCCGCGTTGCGCCGCATGATCGACGAGGCGATGTTCGCCTCGACCCTCGCCGTCTGGCCGGCGCCGCGCATCGCGGCGGCGCCGTCGAACGACGCCACGGCCATACCCGCTCATGATGACGCCGCAGGCGC
The DNA here is from genome assembly GCA_039807955.1 of Ideonella sp. GTDB lineage: Bacteria > Pseudomonadota > Gammaproteobacteria > Burkholderiales > Burkholderiaceae_C > CAIKUF01. The sequence goes on from JBDHSE010000255.1 coordinate 1,002, forward strand.
GTCCGCGCCGCCCGCGCCTGCGGCGGGCGAAAGCGCGAAGCCGGCCGCGCCCGCGCCGTTCGCGGCTGCCGCGGCGGAAGCGGTTGCTGCGGCTGCTGCCGTCGCGGCTGCGGGTGCGCGGCCCGCTGCCGACGCGCCGATCACCGTCATGCTGGCCGATCTCGAGCAGACGCTGGCACGCGTCTCGGAGATCGCGGGCGAGGAAGCCGAACAAGAGCGAATCGCTGCGCAAAACGGTGCCGCTGCGGCGGCAGCGCCGGTTGCCGAATCCGCCGCCGCGACAGCCGCAGCGCCTGCTGCCACCCCTGCAGCAGCGCCGGAACAGCGCGCCGCACCGCCGCCGCAGCAGCCGGCCGCACAAGGGCCCGCTGCCTGGCAGCGCGAACTGCGCTGGCTGTGGCAGCGCAACCCCGTCGCCTGGCTTGCGGCGGCCGTCGTCGCGGTGACGGCCGTCGTGCTGCTGCTCATGCGCGACGAACGGCAGACGGCTGAACTCACGATGGGTGATGTGCAGGCCACGGCCCCGGTCGCGGCGCCGACGGTGCCAGCGATCCAGCCGCCATCCCCGCCGGCTCCGCCGCCACCGCCGGTTGAATCGCCGCTGCCGCAGGTCGCCGCAGCCGCTGCGCTCGGCACCGACGTCGACAAGAGCAAGGCGGAGCCGGCTGCCGCCCTGGGCGCCGCGCCCGAGCCCAAGCCTGCCGCGCCCGAGCCGAAGCCTGCCGCGCCCGAGCCCAAGGGCACCGCGCCGCAGCCCGCCGCCAAACCGGCGGCCGTCGCGCATGCGCGGTCCGCGCCGCGTGCCGGCTGCACCGGCAAGAGCGGCTACGCGCTCTACGAGTGCATGCAGACGCAGTGTGCGAAGCGAAACTTCGCCAAGCACCCGCAGTGCGTGCGCATGCGCAAGACGCAAAGCCTGAACTGAACGCCCGACGCGCCCATCGTCGAATTGGCGCTGTTCGCCGCACGGACGCCGCGTCGCGCTTGGCGTTTGCCAACGACCGGGGCGTGGTGTCTGATATTATGCTGCGATGCACAAAAACGCTGATGCAACGCCTGTTCTGGCACGCCGCAGGCCGGTGCCGGTCGACCTCGGCCTGCAGGGCGGCGGCGCCCACGGCGCCTTCACCTGGGGCGTGCTCGACCGCCTGCTCGACGAACCCTGGCTCCAGTTCGACGGCATCTCTGGCACATCGGCCGGGGCGATGAATGCCGCGGTGATGGCGAGCGGCTATGTTCACGGCGGCCCCGAAGGCGCGAAGGCGGCGCTCGCGACGTTCTGGAAGAGCATGTCGGATGCCGCGCGCTTCAGCCCGATCCAGCGCGGCCCGCTCGAGATGCTGACCGGCAAGTGGACGCTGGAAAACTCGCCGATGTATCTGGCGACCGAGATGATGTCGCGCATCTTCTCGCCGTACGAACTGAACCCGACGGGGATGCACCCGCTGCGCGGCATCCTCGCCGAGACGGTCGACTTCGCCTGCCTCGCCGATTCGCCGATCAAGCTCTTCATCACCGCGACCAACGTCGCGACCGGCGCCGGGCGCGTCTTTCGCAACGCCGAGATCACGCCCGACGTGCTGCTCGCCTCGGGCTGCCTGCCGACGATGTTCCAGGCGGTCGAGATCGACGGCGAGCACTACTGGGACGGCGGTTTCATCGGCAACCCGACGATCACGCCGCTGGTGCGCGAGTGCAGCAGCAGCGACACGATCATCGTCAAGATCAACCCGATCGAGCGCCCCGGCGTGCCCAAGACGGCGCGCGACATCCTGAACCGCCTGAACGAGGTGTCGTTCAACTCGCCGCTGCTGAAGGAGTTGCGCATGATCGCGCTGCTGCGCAAAGCCGCCGACGCCGGCAGCACCGAGGGCCGCAAGTGGGCCAAGATGCGCATCCACCGCATCGCGACCGAGCGCGTCACCGAACTCGACTCGTCGTCCAAGCTGATCACCGAGTGGCCCTTCCTGTGCGCGCTGCGCGACGAGGGCCGGCGCGTCACGCAGCGCTTCCTCGAAGAGCACGGCGGCGACCTCGGCAAGCGCTCGACGCTCGACCTCGACACCTACCTCGAGAAGGTCTGACGATGGGGCTGCTGGGCATCTTCGCGGGCCTCGGTCTGCTCGTCTGGCTCGCCTACCGCGGCTGGAGCGTGCTCGGCCTTGCGCCGCTGGCGGCGCTGGTCGCGGCCGCGTTCGCCGGCGAGCCGCTGCTCGCGCACTGGACGCAGACCTTCATGGGATCGGCGGCCGGCTTCATCGCGCAGTTCTTCCCGCTCTTCCTGCTCGGCGCGCTCTTCGGCAAGCTGATGGACGACAGCGGATCGGTCACCGCGATCGCGCAGTTCATGACCGACAAGCTCGGCCCGGCGCGCGCCGTGCTGTCGGTCGTGCTGGCCGGCGCGCTCGTCACCTACGGCGGCGTGAGCCTCTTCGTCGCGATGTTCGTCATCGCGCCGATGGGCCAGGCGCTGTTTCGCGCCGCCGACATCCCGAACCGGCTGCTGCCGGCGGCCGTCGCCCTGGGCACGACGACGTTCACGATGACGGCGATGCCCGGCACGCCGGCGATCCAGAACGCGATCCCGATGCCGTTCTTCGGCACGACGCCGTTTGCCGCGCCGGGCCTCGGCATCATCGCGTCGGGCGTGATGCTCGGCTTCGGCCTGTGGTGGCTCGGCCGTGCCGAGCGCGCCGCGCGGGCGAGCGGCGAGGGCTTCGGCGGGCCGATCACGACCGCCGAGGAAGCCGCGGCCGACGCCGTCGTGCGCGAACGCGCGACGACGGCCGGATCGTTCGACCCGGCCGAGGCCGAACGCGGCAAACGCAGCATGCAGTTGCCGAGCATCACGGTGGCGATGCTGCCGCTCGTCGTCGTGATGGTCGTCAACCTCCTCATGTCGTTCGTCATCCTGCCGCGCATGGATACGAGCTTCCTCGCCGAGGTGCAGTGGGGCGAAACCTCGCTCGTCGCCGTCGGCGGCGTGTGGTCGGTGATCGTCGCGCTGATCGCGGCGATCGTCGTCCTCTACGCCGTCAACCGCGGGCGCTTGAAGACGCTGCGCGAGACGGTCGACGCCGGCCTGAACGCATCGGCGCTGCCGGTGCTCAGCGTCGCGAGCCTCGTCGGCTTCGGCGCGGTCGTCGCCGCGCTGCCGGCGTTCCAGGTCGTCAAGGACTGGGTGCTCAACATCGAGGGCGGCCCGCTCGTCGGCCTCGCGCTGTCGACCAACATCCTCGCGGCGCTCACCGGCTCGGCGTCGGGCGGCCTCACGATCGCGCTCGGCGCGCTCGGCGAGACCTACCTGGCGCTCGCCGCGCAGTACGGCATCGACCCGGCGCTGATGCACCGCGTCGCCGCGATCGGCGCCGGCTCGCTCGACAGCCTGC
>JBDHSE010000256.1:0-4387 GCA_039807955.1 Ideonella sp.
GACGAGATCGTGCTGCCCGACGCGACGCTTTCCGCGATCATCGACGGCTACACGCGCGAGGCCGGCGTGCGCCAGCTCGAACGCGAGATCGGCGCCGTCTGCCGCGCCGTCACGGCGCGCATCGCCGGCGGCAAGCCCGGGCCGTACACGATCGCGCCCGAAGACCTGCACGCGATCCTCGGCGCGCGGCGCTTCGAGGACGAGGCGGCGCTGCGCACGAGCGTGCCCGGCGTCGCGACTGGCCTCGCGTGGACGCCGGTCGGCGGCCAGATCCTCTTCATCGAGGCGGCGGCGACGCCCGGCAAGGGAAGGCTGCACCTGACCGGCCAGCTCGGCGACGTGATGAAGGAAAGCGTCGAGATCGCGCTCTCGCTCGTCAAGTCGCGCGCCGACAAGCTCGGCATCGACGCCGCGCTCTTCACCGAGCGCGACATCCACGTCCACGTGCCGGCCGGCGCGATCCCGAAGGACGGCCCGAGCGCGGGCGTCGCGATGACGACCGCGCTCGTCTCGCTGCTGACCGGCCGGCGCGTGCACCCCGACCTCGCGATGACGGGCGAGATCACGCTGCGCGGCCTCGTGCTGCCGGTCGGCGGCATCAAGGAGAAGGTGCTCGCCGCGCACACCGCCGGCATCCGGCGCGTGATCCTGCCGGCGCGCAACAAGAAGGACTACGAGGACATCCCCGAGGCCGCGCGCAATGCGCTCGCCTTCGTCTGGGCCGAGACGCTCGACGACGTGCTGCCGGCGGCGCTCGAAGCCGCGGCGCCGCAAGCAGCGCCGTAGCTTCTGCTTCGCCCGGTCAGACCGGCTTCAACTGCGTGCCGTCGGCGTCGAACACCCGCACGTCGATCGCGATGCCGGCGCGAACGCTTTGCGTGACGACGCAGAAGTCCTCGAACTGGGCGAGCGCGCGATCCAACATCTGCATGCCGGCCGCGGGCGCGCCGAGGTGCAGATCGACGGCGATGCGCGAGATGCGCATGCGCTTTTCGGCATTGCGCGCCTTCTCGACGACGGTCGCCGCGCGGATCGGCTCCGGCTTGTTCTTGAACTTGCGCAGTGCAAAGAGCAGGCTCGACGCCAGGCAGTTCGCGACCGCCGTGCCGAGCATGTGATCGGGGCTCGGCCCGGCGCCAGAGCCGAGCGGCGCCGGCTCGTCGGTGACGAGCAGCGGCATGCCGGGCACGCCGAAGTCCGCCTCGAAGCGGTAGTCGGCGAGCTGCTTCAACGCGACCGTGGTGCTTGCCTCGGCCATGGCGTCAGCCCTTCTTCATCGGGCAGGTGTTGAGGCCAAGCAGGCCGTACGCCGGGCAGCGCCCGAGCAGGCCCGTCGCGAGCGGCACGATGCCGATGTAGCCCCACAGCCCGATCGTGTCGGTCGCGGCAAGGCCGATCAACAGGACGCCGGCGGCGATGCGCACGACGCGATCCAGGCTTCCAACATTCGATTTCATTTCGGCTCTCCTTGGGTTGGTGAATGAACGGGGTTGCAATCAGCTGCGTTCCAGCTTTTCGATCCCCAGCAGCTTGAGGACGTACTTCTCGTAGACTGGGTCGGAGCCGCCGTTCTTCATCTTGCGGATGAAGTACTTCTCGAACCCGATCTTCGCGAGGTGCACCCATTTGCCTTTCTTGAACCAGTTGACGTTGCGCGGCGGGATCTGTGGCAAGGCGACGAACGCGGCGCCGGTGTCGCCCATGTCGGCGAGGCAGATCGCGTTCCACGTGCCCTTGGCGTCGGCCGGCTGGCCGGCGAGGTCGGCGGCGATGTTGTGCACGATCGCCGTCACCATCGTCTCGATCATGTAGCCGGTCTTGGGCGCGCCGGTCGCCACCGGCGTCACCTCGACCGGCGGGATCGCGACGCAGACGCCGGCCGAGAAGATGTTGCGGTACTTCTTGCTGCGCTGGTATTCGTCGATCAGCACGAAGCCGCGCGGATTGCACAGCCCCTCGACGGCGGCGACCGCATCGACGCCCTTGAACGCCGGCAGCATCATCGAGAAGCCGAACGGCAGCTCGTGCTGCTTCTTCACCGCGCCGGCATCGTCGAGTTCGTCGACGAACATCCTGCCTGCCTCGACCTTCGTGACCTTGGCGTTGCAGATCCACTTGATGTCGTGGCTGCGGAATTCGCTCTCGAGCATCGACTTCGAGTCGCCGACGCCGCCCAGCCCGAGGTGGCCGACGTAGGGCTCGCTCGTGACATAGGTGATCGGCACCTTGTTGCGCAGCCTGCGCCGCTTCAGGTCGGTGTTGAGGATGAACGCGAACTCGTAGGCCGGGCCGAAGCACGACGCACCCGGCATCGCGCCGACGATCGCCGGCCCCGGATGTTCGATGAACCGCTGGTAGTGCGCCCAGGTGCGCTCGGCGTGGTCGACGACGCAGATCGACTGCGTGTGTTCCTCGGGGCCGGCGCCCGGCACGTCGTCGAAAGCGAGCTTGGGGCCGGTCGTGATGACGAGGTAGTCGTAGGCGAGGCGGCTGCCGTCCTGCAGTTCGACCGCGTTGGCGTCGGCGTCGATGCGCACGACGCGCTGGGCGACGAAGTCGATGCCCTTCTTCTCGAGGTGCGGCCGGATCGGGAACGTGATCGCGTCGCGCTCGCGCCAGCCGACCGCGACCCACGGGTTGGACGGCACGAACTGGAAGTAGTCGACCGCGTTGACGACCGTGATGCGGTGCGTCTTGTCGAGCTTCTCGCGCAGTTCGTAGGCCGCGGGCATGCCGCCGGTGCCGGCGCCGAGGATGACGATGTGGGCCATGGGGGTTCTCCGGGTTGGGGTGGCGACGCGTTCAGCGCGCCGCGGCGGGCGGTGCGAGGGTCGAATTCACGGCCGCAAGCTGCGCCTCGTCGAGCTGGCCGGCAAGGGCCTCGAGACGCAGCCGGTCGAGCAGCAGCTTGACGCGCGCTTCGAGCAGCGCCAGCTCGGCGCCGGCGGCGTCGTTCTCGGCGTTGAGCAAGTCGAGCGTCGTGCGCTCGCCCGCCTCGCGGCCGACGCGCGTCGCATCGAGCCGCGAGCGGCTTGCCGCGAGCGCGTCGGCGAGCGCCTTGACGCGGCCGGCGCCGGCCGTCAGGCCGAGCCAGGCGGCGCGCGTCTGCAGCGCGACCTGCTGCGCGGCGCGTTCGGCGTCGGTCTCGGCCTTCTCGGCGAGGCGCTGCGTCTCGGTCTGCTTCGCGCTGCGAAAGCCGCCGGTGTAGAGCGGCACGTTCAACTGCAGGCCGATCAGCGCGTTGTTCTGGCGGTTCGACGCGTCGCCGAAATCGCCGCTGCCGTTGATGCGGTCCTGCCCGACCTCGGCAACGATGTCGAGCGTCGGCGCGGCGAGAGTGTCGAACTTCGCCGCCTCGCGTTGCGCGACCTCGGCCGCCGCGTGCTGCGCCCGCAGTTGCGGGTTGCGCGTCCTGGCGTCGGCCAGCCACTGGGCGAGCGCGGGAAGCTGCGCGACGCCCGCGTCCTGATTCGCGCCGAGCGTCTGCAGTTCGGCATTCGCAAGGCCGGTCGCGTCGGCGAACGCGGCGCGCGCCAGTTCGAGCTGCGTGCGCGCGGCGAGCACCTGGGCGCGGATCGCTTCGAGCCGCGCTTGCGCCTCGTGGGTGTCGGTGACGGGAACGTCGCCGAGCCGGAACCGGTCCTGCGCCTCGGCGTTCTCGCGCGCGAGCGCGTCCTGCTGGCGCTGCAGCACGCGCAGCGTCTCGGCGGCGAGGACGACGTCGAAGTAGCGCTCCGCCGTGCGCAGCATCAGCGCCTGCTGTGCGCCCTGCCATTCGATCTCGGCGATGTCGGCCGAGAGTTCGAGCTGGCGCCGGTTCGCGTCGCGCTCGCGGTTGACGAGCGGCTGGCGCGCCTGCAGCGTCCAGCGCGTCGCCGTGCCGCCGTTGACCGAGGTGTCGAAGTCGACGCCGCTCGTCGTGCCGAAGCCGGGCGCCGAGAACTGCGCGCCGCGCATCGCCGTCTCACTGTTGCCGTAGCCGACGGTGCCGCTGAACTGCAGCGAAGGCCGCCACAGCGCCGCGCCCTGCTCGCGCCGCGCCGCACCCGCCTCGCGCGCCGAGCGCGCGGCGCTGTACTCGAGGTCGGCTTGCTGCGCGGCGCGCCAGGCGTCAAGTAGATCGGTGGCCAGCACCGGCTGCGCCGCGGCGGCCAGCCAGCCAGCAGCGAGCGCGAGAGCGGCGCGGCTCAGTTTCACGCCGCCGCCTTCGGCCTGATGTGCCGGCGCACCCAGGCGACCAGATCGCCGGCCGCCATCGCGCCCGAGACGCGCGCGACTTCCGCGCCCTTGTCGAACAGGATCATCGTCGGGATGCTGCGGATCGCGTGCGCCGCGCTCGCGCGGGGCGAGGCGTCGCTGTCGACCTTCGCGAAGCGCACGTCGGGCA
>JBDHSE010000257.1:0-4366 GCA_039807955.1 Ideonella sp.
CGCACGCGCGACGAAGTGATACGCCGCGAGTTCCGCCAGTTCGAGGCCGCGTGGTACGACGCGCGGCGCATCAAGCTGTCGCGTGACCGCGTCGACCGCCTGGGCTACTTCTCCGAGGTCAACATCGAGACGAGCGAGGTGCCCGGCGCGCCCGATCAGGTCGACGTGACGATCACCGTGAAGGAGAAGCCGACCGGCAACATCTCGGTCGGCCTCGGCTACTCGTCGGCGAGCAAGGTCGCGTTCAACGCCGCGATCAAGCAGGACAACGTGCTCGGTTCGGGCAACTACCTCGGCCTCGAACTCAACACGACCGACTACAACCGCGTCATCGTGCTCAGTACGGTCGATCCCTACTTCACGATCGACGGCATCTCGCGCGCGTTCGACCTGTACTACCGCACGACGACCCCGATCAACAGCCAGGGCGAGTACTACAAGATCATCACCGCCGGCACGTCGGTGCGCTTCGGCGTGCCGTACAGCGACTTCGACACCGTCTACTACGGCGTCGGCTACGAGCAGACCGAGATCGACGGCGACCTCGTCGGCATGCCGCTGAACTACCAGATCTACATCGAGGAGTTCGGCCGCCGCAGCAACTCGTTCCCGCTCACGCTCGGCTGGACGCGCGACGATCGCGACAGCGCGGTGACGCCCAACGCCGGCAGCCTGCGGCGCGTGACCGGCGAATGGTCGGCCGGCGGCGACCTGCGCTACCTGCGGCTGAACCTGCAGTACCAGCACTACTTCCCGATCGGGCGCCAGTTCACGTACGCGTTCAACACCGAGTTCGGCTACGGCACCGGCTTGAACGGCCAAGAGTACCCGGTGTTCAAGAACTTCTACGGCGGCGGCCTCGGCTCGGTGCGCGGCTTCGAGCAGGGCTCGCTCGGTCCGATCGACGTGACCGGCGCGTTCATCGGCGGCACGCGCCGCTTCAACCTCAACAACGAGCTTTACGTGCCGGTGCCGGGCGCCGGCAACGACCGAACGTTTCGCATCTTCGGCTATGTCGACGTCGGCAACGTCTGGGGGTCGAATCAGTCGGTGACGGTCGACAGCCTGCGCGCGGCGGCGGGTGTCGGCGTGAGCTGGCTGTCGCCGCTCGGGCCGCTGAAACTGAGCTATGGCGTGCCGATCCGGCAGCAGCCTGGCGATAGAATCCAGAAACTTCAATTCCAGATCGGGACCGCGTTCTAATGAATAGCCTCGTCGTCAAATTCGCCGCTGCAACCGCCCTCACGGCGGCGTGCGCGCTGGGGCAGGCCCAGGATCTGCGCATTGGCTATGTCAGCGGCGAACGCGTGCTGCGCGACTCGGCGCCGGCGAAGGCGGCACAGGCCAAGCTCGAGGCCGAGTTCTCCAAGCGCGAGAAGGATCTCTCCGACACCGCGGCGCGCCTGAAGGCAACGTCCGACAAGCTCGAGAAGGACGCGCCGACGCTGTCCGAAGCCGAGCGCAGCCGCCGCCAGCGCGACCTCGTCGAGCAGGATCGCGAGTTCCAGCGTCGGCGCCGTGAGTTCCAGGAAGACCTGAACCAGCGCAAGAACGAGGAACTCGGCGCCGTCATCCAGCGCGCCAACGCCGCGATCAAGCAGATCTTCGACGCCGAGAAGTACGACCTGATCATCCAGGACGCGACCTTCGTCAGCCCGCGCATCGACATCACCGACAAGGTGATCAAGGCGCTCAACGCCGGCAAGTAAGGCGCCGCCGAGTGTGAGCGGGTTCGCGCTCGGCGAGATCGTCTCGCAACTCGGCGGCGAACTCGCAGGCGACGCGACGCTGCGCATCGATCGTCTGGGCTCGCTCGAGAGGGCGACGCCTTCGACGCTGTGCTTCATCGCCGACAAGCGCTATGGCGCGCAGATAGCGACGACGCAGGCCGGCTGCATCATCGTCGCGCCGGCATTGCGCGACGAGGCCGCGGCGCGCGGCGCGGCAATCGTCACACCGGACCCGCACCACTACTTCGCGCTGCTGTCGCAATGGTGGGCCAGACGCACGCGCGCGCGGCCGCAGCCCGGCATCCATCCCTCGGCGCAGGTGCACCCGCAGGCGGCAGTCGATGCCAGCGCATCGATCGGGGCGCTGTGCGTGATCGACGAGGATGCGCGCGTCGGCGCGCGCGTCGTGATCGGGCCGCATTGCGTGATCGGCGCCGGCGCGACGATCGGCGAGGACACGACCTTCGCTGCGCGCGTCGCCTTCGGCGCGGGCTGCCACATCGGCGCGCGCGGCATCGTCCACGGCGGTGCGGTGATCGGTGCCGACGGCTTCGGCTACGCGCCGCACGGGGGCGCGTGGATCAAGGTCGAGCAGTTCGGCGGCGTGCGCATCGGCGACGACGTCGAGATCGGCGCCAACACCTGCATCGACCGCGGCGCGCTCGACGACACGCTGATCGCCGACGGCGTGAAGATCGACAACCAGGTCCAGATCGGCCACAACACGCGCATCGGCGCGCACACCGCGATCGCCGGCTGCGTCGGCATCGCCGGCAGCACGACGATCGGCGCGCACTGCACGCTCGCCGGCGCGGTCGGCATCGCCGGCCATCTGACGCTGGCCGACCATGTGCACATCGGGCCGCTGACCGGCGTGATGCAGTCGATCTCGAAGCCGGGCGCCTACATGGGCGCGTTTCCGATCGACGAGAATGCGAACTGGGAGAAGAACGCGGCGACGCTGCGGCACCTGTACAGCCTGCGCAACCGCCTGCGCGCCCTGGAGAAGAAGTCGAGCTGAGCGCCATGGACATCCACCAGATCCTCGAGAAGCTGCCGCACCGCTATCCGTTCCTGCTCGTCGACCGCGTCCTCGAGATCGTGCCCGACGTTCGCATCCGCGCGCTGAAGAACGTGACGATCAACGAGCCGTTCTTCGGTGGGCACTTCCCGCGTCGGCCGGTGATGCCCGGTGTGCTGATGCTCGAGGCGATGGCGCAGACCTCGGCGCTGCTGACGTTCTCGTCGCAGGGCACGGACGCGAGCGACGGCCGGCTCTACTACTTCGTCGGCATCGACGGCGCGCGCTTCAAGCGGCCGGTCGAGCCGGGCGATCAGCTCGTGATGGAGGCCGAGGTGCTGCGCTCCAAGTCGGGCATCTTCAAGTACCGCACGCGCGCGACGGTGGACGGCGCGCTCGCCGTCGAGGCCGAGCTGATGTGCACCGTGCGCGAGCGCGACTGAGGCGGCGACGGGCCGCGCTGCCTGACGCCCGCGACGCCTGATCCGGCGATGACGAGCATCCACCCGACCGCGATCGTCGACCCGCGCGCCGAACTCGCGGCGTCGGTCAGCGTCGGACCGTATTCGATCGTCGGCGCGCAGGTGACGATAGGCGAGGGCACGTCGATCGGCGCGCACTGCGTGATCGACGGCCGTACCCGCATCGGCCGCGACAACCGCATCTTCCAGTTCTGCTCGATCGGCGCGATCCCGCAGGACAAGAAGTACGGCGGCGAGCCGACCGCGCTCGAGATCGGCGACCGCAACACGATCCGCGAGTTCTGCACCTTCAACCTCGGCACCGCGCAGGACGCGGGCGTCACCCGCATCGGCGACGACAACTGGATCATGGCCTACGTGCACATCGCGCACGACTGCCAGGTCGGCAGCCAGACGACGCTCGCCAACAACACGACGCTCGGTGGCCACGTCCACCTGGGCGACTGGGTCGTGATCGGCGGCCTGACCGGCATCCATCAATTCGTGAAGGTCGGCGCGCATGCGATGGCCGGTTTCGCGAGCGCCGTCAACCAGGACGTGCCACCGTTCATGATGGTCGACGGCAACCCGCTCGCGGTGCGCGGCTTCAACCTCGAGGGCCTGCGCCGGCGCGGCTTCACGCCGGCGCGCATCGCCGCCGTCAAGCAGATGCACCGGCTGCTCTATCGCGAGGGGTTGACGCTCGCCGACGCGCGCGCCCGCATCGCGCTGCTCGCCGACGCGTCGCCCGAGGCCGGCGCCGAGGTCGAGGCGATGCTCGGTTTCCTCGACAGCGCGCAGCGCGGCATCGCGCGTTGAGCGGCCTGGCCGCCGCGATGCAAGCGCCCCGCATCAGCATGGTCGCGGGCGAGGCCTCCGGCGACCTGCTTGCCGGCATGCTGCTCGAGGCGCTGAAGGCACGCTGGCCGACGTTGCAGGCGGCCGGGATCGGCGGGCCGAAGATGGCGGCCCACGGGTTCGACACCTGGTGGCCGAGCGACAAGCTCGCGGTGCGCGGCTACGCCGAAGTGCTGCGCCACTTCCGCGAGATCGTCGCGATCCGCCGGCAACTCGGCGATCGATTGCTGCGCGAAAGGCCCGACCTCTTCATCGGCGTCGACGCGCCCGACTTCAACCTGGGCCTCGAGGAGCGG
>JBDHSE010000258.1:0-4355 GCA_039807955.1 Ideonella sp.
CGCGTCTCCATCTCGAGGACTTCCTCGCGCTTGACGTTCAGGCGCCGCGCCATCGTCTCGACCTCGTCCTGCGTCAGCGTCGCGCGGTGGGCGTCGACGTCGGTCGCGTCCTCCTTCAGGCTCTGCTTCATCGAGCGCAGGTTGAAGAAGAGCTTTCTCTGCGCCTTGGTCGTCGCGACCTTGACCATGCGCCAGTTCTTCAGGATGTACTCGTGAATCTCGGCCTTGATCCAGTGCAGCGCGTAGCTCACGAGGCGCACGCCCTGCTCCGGGTCGAAGCGCTTGACGGCCTTCATCAGCCCGACGTTGCCTTCCTGGATCAGGTCGCCGTGCGGCAGACCGTAGCCGAGGTACTGGCGCGCGACCGAGACGACGAGCCGCAGGTGCGAGACGACGAGCCTCCCGGCGGCTTCGACGTCGCCGTGATCGCGCAGCCGGCGCGCGAAGCGCAATTCTTCCTCGGGTGTCAAGAGCGGCACCCGGTTCGCGGCCGAGATGTAGGCGTCGAGGTTGCCCAGCGGCGGTACCAGGGCCCAGGCGTCGCGCTTGGCAAGTGCGGTGGATGGAACGGTCATTGGCAGTGTGCTCATTGCAGGGTTGGAGGGTCTCGAACCCCGTTCGTTCCCCCATTTTAGCACTCGACCCCATCGAGTGCTAATTGCGTAGGCGCTTCAGCGTGCGATCCTCACACGCTCCTACCCGAACTGGGTCGCGATGCGGTCGAGCAGTTCGTCGACCGTCGCCAGCACCGCCGCGACGCTGACCGGCTTGGTCAGGTAACGCAGCGCGCCGGCGGCAAGCGCCGCCTCGACCTGGGCCGGCATCGCGTCGGCCGAGACGACGACGACCGGGATGTCGGCCAGATCGGCGTCCGCCTTGAGGTGGCGCAGCAACTCCATGCCGTCGATGTCGGGCAGGTGCATGTCGAGCAGGATCAGATCGGGGCGCTTGCGCCGCATCGCCGCCAGCGCGTCCAGCCCGGTCATCGAGACCTCGAGCTGGACCTGGCGGCGCTGTGCCAGGACGCCGCGCATGACCTCGACGTTCGTCTCGTTGTCCTCGACGTAGTGGACGACGCGCCGGTGGTAGCCCGACGACGTGGTGTAGGGCTCGTCGAGCCCCGAAGGCACGGTGTCGCCGTGCAGCGCCCGCGGCAGCGTCAGGATGAACGACGAACCCTCGCCCGCCGTGCTGCGCACGCGCAGCGCGCCGCCCATCAGTTCGGCCAGCCGCTGGCTGATGACGAGGCCGATGCCGGTGCCTTCGCGCACCGTGTGTTCGCGGCCGAGGCGGTTGAACGGCTGGAACAGGCCTTCGACCTGCTCGGGCGTCATCCCGAGGCCGGTATCGGTGACGGTGATCTCGACCTGCTCGTCGCCGCGCCCGCGCGCCATGATGTGGATGCGCCCGTCGTCGTGGTTGTACTTGACGGCGTTCGACAGCAGGTTGGTCAGGATCTGCTTGACGCGCGTCGCGTCGCCGTGCACCCGTGCCGCCTCGTCGTCGATTTGCTGCGTGACGACGATGCCGCGCTGCCCGGCGGCGCCTTCGATCAGCGCGACCGTCGCGTCGATCAACGGCGCGAGCGCGAGCGTCTCGGGCTGCAGGCGCATCGTGCCGGCCTCGATGCGCGACAGGTCGAGCACGTCGTTGATCATCTCGAGCAAATGCCAGCCGGCGTTCTGGATCTGCGCCACCCACGGACGCTGCGCGTCTGCGAGCGGATGGCGCTCGTCGAGCTCGAGGAGCTGCGCGAAGCCGAGCATCGCGTTCAGCGGCGTGCGCAGCTCGTGGCTCATGCGCGACAGGAACTCGCTCTTCGCCCGGTTCGATTGTTCGGCCACCTCGCGCGCGCGCTCGGCGTCGCGCAGCCGCAGGTGCTCGGTGATGTCCTCGACGACGCCGACCAGGCATTGCGGCGCACCGGCGGCGTCGCGCAGCAGCGAGAACGAGCGCTGCACCCACAGCGTCTGGCCATCGGCGGCGAGGTAGCGCCGCTGCCCGCCGACGCTCGCCTGCGCGTTGCGCAGCAACGTCTGGGCGAGCCCGGCCTCCTGCTGCGAGTCGTCGCGATGGACGAAATCGCGCACGTTCATGTTGGCGAGCACCTCGGCGCTGTAGCCGAGCATCTCGCAAAAGCGCGGGTTGGCCTGCAGCACGTTGCCGTCCAGATCGGCGTAGACGACGCCGATCGGCGCCTTGTCGAAGATGTTGCGAAAGCGCTGTTCGCTCTCGCGCAGCGCGTCCTCGGTGATCGCGCGTTCGCTGATCTCGCTCTCGAGCTCGGCGGTGCGGGCATGGACCGCGCTTTCGATCCGGCGCGTGCGCCCGGTCACCGTCAGCAGCAGCGCGCCGAGCATCGCTGTCGCGAGCAGGCCGACGAGCGTGAAGGCGAGCAGCCCGGCCTGGCCGTCGGCCTGCACCGCATGCGGCGCAGCACTCGCCCGGATCTCCCAGCCGCGCCCGCCGAAATCGAAAGTGTGCAGTTTCAGCAGCGTGCCCGGCGCCGGATCGGCGCAGCCGGGGCCGCCCGCCAGCACGCGGTGCGCGGCCGGCGCGCCGGCGTCGATCAGGCACAGCGAGAGCGCGGTCGGCAGCGCATCGCGCAACTGGTCGAGGACGCGCTGCGGCACGAGCGTGACGAACACGACGCCGGTCTTGCCGGCAAGGCGTTCGCCCGGCGTTTTCGGGTCGCCCACGAACAGCGCGTGCACGAGCGCGACAGCCGGTGCTCCGGCCTGCGCGCCGCCCAGCGCGAAACCGGCCGAAGCGGCCACGGCGTCGGTGCGGACCGAGCGCTCGACCGCGTCGCGCAGCACCGCGACCGAGAGCAGGTCCGATCCCGGCGCCGGCCCGCCGGCCGCTGCCGGCTCGACCTGGCGCACGACGAGGGTGTCGTCTTCGGCCGGCGCATTGCCCGGCGCTTCCGAAGCCGGCGCGGCAGAGGCCGCCGGCGAGAACGTGGAAGGCGGCGCTTCGCCATCGGCTCGCGGCGGCGATTCGAGCGCGTCGGCGTCCGCGCCCCACTGCGCGTAGCCGAGCGACCAGACGCTGCTGCTCGTGCCCTGTGCCGCCGCATCGTCGGCAAGCCAGTTGCGCGCCGCGCGCCGCAAAGCCTGATGCTCGGGCGACGCCGCGAGCGCGAACGCGCCGCGCAGCACCTGCAAGGCCTCCATCGATTGCTCCAAGTGGGCGGCGAGCAGCGCCGCGGCCTGCGTCGCCTCGCGCTCGAGCAGCGCGCGCGAGCGCTCGTCGTTCCAGCGCATCACCTGCGTCGTCGCGACGACGAGCAGCGCGGTCGCGAATGCGAGCGGCAGGCCGAGCGTCAGCCGCCGCGGCGCCCAGTCGGCGCGCGGCAGACCGATCAGGCTGAGCACGACCGGCGCGCCGATCAGCACGCCGATCGTGTCGCCCATCCACCAGGTCCACCACAGCGCGGCGAGCGCGCCGCCGGGCACGGCGCCGCTTGCTCCGAGCACGAGCGTCGCGATGCTCGCGCCGGTCAGGCAGGCGACCGGCGCGCCCAGCAGCAGGAAGAGCGCGATGTCGCGCGGCTCGGCAAGCGCGAGCGGCCCGGGGATGAAGCGGCGCACGAGCAGGGCGCCGACGCCGGCCTGGAGCGGCGCGCCGAGCGCGGCGAGGTACCAGATCGCGGCCGACGCCGGTTCGGCCAGCGTCTGCGCGCCGCGCGTCAGCGCGACCGCGCCGAGCGCGCCGAGCAGCACGCCGGCCAGCGCCGGCCAGCCGTAGCGCAGCGCGCAGGCCAGCGCGAGGCCGGCGCCGAAGTACAGCGGCGACGACGCGCCCGGCGCGTGCGACAACTGCAGCGAGAGCCAGGCAACCGCCGCATAGGCGAGCGCGACGCCGACCGTCACCCCGACCCGGTGCTGCGGCGGCGCGTCCGGGCGCGCCGTCATCGGCGTCGATCCGGTCGCTGCGTCACGGCTTGCGGCACTGTGATCGAGCCCTGCAGCGGGTCAGACGTTGAAGAGGAAGTTCAGCACGTCGCCGTCCTTGACGACGTAGTCCTTGCCTTCGGCGCGCATCTTGCCGGCGTCCTTCGCGCCCTGTTCGCCCTTGAAGGCGATGAAATCGTCGAACGCGATCGTCTGGGCGCGGATGAAGCCGCGCTCGAAGTCGGTGTGGATCACACCGGCCGCCTGCGGTGCGGTGTCGCCGATGTGGATCGTCCAGGCGCGCACCTCCTTCACCCCGGCGGTGAAATAGGTCTGCAGGCCGAGCAGCTTGAACGCGGCGCGGATCAGCCGCGCCAGCCCCGGCTCGGTCTGCCCCATGTCGGCGAGGAACATCTGCTTGTCCTCGTCGCTCATCTCGGCCATCTCGGCCTCGGTGCG
>JBDHSE010000259.1:0-4355 GCA_039807955.1 Ideonella sp.
CAGGTCTGCGCGAAGTACAAGGTGCCGATCGTCATCTCGTCGCTCGGCGCGCGCACCGACATCAACGACGCGGTGCACGCCTGGGGCGGCGTCGTGCTGCACGACGTCATCAACGACACCTTCGCGCACAAGGCGATCGACAAGGGCGCCGACGGGCTGATCGCGGTCGCCGCCGGCGCTGGCGGGCACGCAGGGGTGAAGAGCCCGTTCGCGCTGATCCAGGAAATCCGCGCCTGGTTCGACGGGCCGCTCGCGCTGTCGGGCGCGATCGCCACCGGCGGCGCGGTGCTCGCGGCGCAGGCGATCGGCGCCGACCTCGCCTACATCGGCTCGGCCTTCATCGCGACCGGCGAGGCGCGCGCGTCCGACGCCTACAAGCAGTGCATCGTCGATTCGAACAGCGACGACATCGTCTACTCGAGCCTGTTCACCGGCGTGCACGGCAACTACCTCAAGCCGTCGATCCGCGCCGCCGGGCTCGACCCCGACAACCTCGAGGCGAGCGACCCGAGCAAGATGAGCTTCGGCAGCGACTACGGCGCGAGGAAGGCGTGGAAGGACATCTGGGGCTGCGGCCAGGGCATTGGCGCGATCAAGGCCGTGGTTCCGGCGGCCGACCTCGTCGCCCGCCTCGCGCGCGAGTACGGCGAGGCGCGGCGGCGGTTGGCCTGAAGGCACGATTGCAAACTCCGTGCGCTTGCCGTCGTCTCCTGAGCTTTACGCACGTTGTCGCGCCCGCTGCCGGCGCCGTTCCGAGTTGCGGCCTGGTTCGGGTTCGCGATCGACCGCATTGAAGTCGGGTCAGCCGCCGGCGTGCCCGCGCCCGAGGCTGCAAAGGGCCGTGCGGGGCGCCCGCGACGCTTCGATGAGGCGGTCGACTGCGTCGACTCCCCTGCGGTACTCGGTCTCGTGGCCCGCCGCGAAACTCGCTGCGTTCGCTGCGCTCACTGCGCTCGGACAGTCGCGGCGAGTCAGATGACGATGCGCGCGAGTACGCGCTCGGCCACGAGCCCTGCGTTCCTCGGCGCCTCATAGGCGCGCCGCGAGCGCCCCGCACGGCCCTTTGC
The DNA here is from genome assembly GCA_039807955.1 of Ideonella sp. GTDB lineage: Bacteria > Pseudomonadota > Gammaproteobacteria > Burkholderiales > Burkholderiaceae_C > CAIKUF01. Next base: position 1,068 of record JBDHSE010000259.1, read on the forward strand.
TGAACCGACAGCGGCGTGCGTCCTGTTGGCATGCCAGCGCCTGCTGCGCTGCGCCGCTTCGAGTGCGCGATCTGCACGTCCTCCAACGCGCCCTCGCCGTAGGACTGCGCGCCTTGGAAGCAGACCCCCAGCGAACCGGGTCAACGACCGGGCGCAGGCGAGCCGCTTCGATGCGTTCGAACGCGAAGTGGCATGACTATCCGCGAACCAGGCGTCCGGGTCGGGATGCGTCGCCCACGTGCCGCGCCGGCGTCTTGAACACGTTCTTCTGATTCCACGCCAGGAAGCCCGACGCGGGACGCAGGTCGGGATGCTGCGGCGCGAGCAGGCGCTGCCCGTGGTGGCGTAGTTCGCCTTGCTGGCCTCGGTCGCCCGAGATTGCGTGCTGGCTGAAGAGCACCCGGTGCTCGGTCTGCTCGACCGTAAACGCACCGAGGTCGAACAGCTTGTGGTGCAGCGCGCACAGCGCCAGACCATTGGGTTCGATGTCCGGCCCGCCGACATGGTGCCACTGGATGTGCGCGGCTTCCAGCCCCGCGCTCGCCTGGCCGATGCGCAGGTCGAAACCGCAGACGCAGCACCGGTACTCGTAGGCGCGCAGCACACGTTCGCGAAAGCCGGGATCGCGCCTGCGGCGGTCTGCAGCGCCGTAGGTCGGTGCGTCGAACTCGCCGGCTGCCGCCGGTCGGTCGAGGCTCAGCCCGACCGCCGCCGCGATGTCGGCGTGCAAGGTCGTGGGAAAGCAGGTCTCGAGCACCCGCGCCGCAACCGCCTCCAGCAGGCCCGGCACCTCGCGCAGCGCCTCGTCCACCTGCGGCGCAAACCCGCCTTGCACCTGATGCGCGCGCAGTTCGCCGAGGTTGGGGGTGGCGCTGACCGGCCGGGCCAGCAGGTCATGCGGGCCGTTCAGATTCCACAGCGCGCCCCGACCGTCGGTCGCAAGGTGCCAGAACGGGTAGTGGCGCGATCTGGCGGCGCCGCTGGGGCCGAACTCGGCGAGCAGTGACTGCAGCGAAGCGTCGAGCGCGTTGAATGCCACCAGCCGCGGCTCGCCGCGCTGCACGCGGGCCAGGGCGAGCAGGATCAGCAGCGGCTTGTGCGGAGCATAGACGCCGGCCCGCTGGGCGCGTCGGATGTTGTCGAAGGCCTCGAGGACCTGCGCGGCGGACTTCATCTCAACGCGATTCGCCATCGCCGACCGACCAGTAGTCGGCGCGCTGCGGGAGGACCCAACGCACACCACCGCGCGGATCGCTCCGGTCGCCCGGGAAACGCGGGATCAGATGCACGTGCAGATGCGCCACCGTCTGACCGGTGGCCGTACCGTCGTCGATGCCGATGTTGTAGCCCGCGGGTTGCCCGTCCTGCTCCAGGGTGCGGCGGGCCAGCCCGAGCAGATCGAACAGTGCTCGGTGCTCCGCCGGATCGAGATCGAAGAAGCTGCGCACGTGCCGGCGCGGCAGCACCAGCGTATGGCCGGGCGATACCGGGAAGGCATCTCGAACGACGACGGCCAGAGCATTGGCGTGGACGATCCTGGCCGCCGGCAAGGCGCAGAACGGGCAGGCGGTCGGCGTCGACATGGTCCCGCGAGGTTATCGCACGCTTGGGTACACCCGGTTCTCGAGTGACGCCCGACATGAAAGACGCAGCAGCGATCGGGCAGGGCGATGGCAACTGTCTGGCTTGCACGTTTCACCTTCGCGGCTGCATCGCGACAGCGACCACGTGGCCCGACACGACTCGTCCGCCGAACGTGCGCCTGTGGCGCGCGGTACGATGCCGGCATGAAGCCGATCCCGCAGATCGATGCGATCGCCGACGTGCTCGACCGCCACCCCGAGATCGATGTCGCGATCGTCTTCGGCTCGCTGGCCAGCGGTCGGCAACGGCCGGACAGCGACCTCGACCTCGCGGTTCGGGGGCCGCAGGCGCTCGACGCTGCGGCGAGGCTTGCGCTGATCGCCGAGCTGGCCGGTGCGACCGGACGGCCGATCGATCTGGTCGATCTGCGTCGGGTCGGCGAGCCCTTGCTCGGCCAGGTGCTGCGTCACGGCCGGCGACTGCGCGGCAGCGACGAGGCTTATGCCGAGTTGCTGAACCGGCACCTGCTCGACGCGGCCGACTTCATGCCCTACGTCGAACGGATGCTTGCCGAGCGGAGAGCGCGGTGGATAGGGACGTGATCGAGCGCAAGCTCGAGTCGCTTCGGCATTGCATCGCGCGGGTGCGGGCCAAGCGCCCGCCGACGGCTGCGCTGCTGGCCGCCGACGCGGACCTGCAGGATGTGCTGGTCCTGAACCTCAGCCGCGCGGTCCAGGTCTGCGTGGACATCGGCGCGCATCTGCTCGCGCCGTCCGGCAGCGCGCCGCCGGCGACGATGGGCGAAACGTTCACGCGCCTGGGCGAAGCCGGTCTGATCGATGCGGCGCTTGCGGCTCGGCTGCGCGCCGCGGTCGGGTTTCGCAACATCGCCGTCCACAACTACGAAGCGATCGACTGGGAGATCGTCTGGCTGCTCGCCGGCGACCCGCTGGGCGATTTCGAGGCCTTTGCCCGGCAGGCCGCTCTCGATCTGATCTGATCGCACTTGCGCAGGGCGCGGGCGTCGAGCCACGATCACGACATTCGCCATCCGCGCGGGGCAACCGTCGATGCCGGCTCTACTCGTTGCGCCGCACGCAGCGCTCGAAGACCTGACCCCGGACGCTGACCCGCGTCTGCGTCGAGTCGGCGATGACGTAGGTCGATGCGTCGCCCACTGCCTCCAATCGGCCGCCGTCCGCGCTGCGCAGTTCGTAGCGCGTGGCGCCGTCCTGCAACTGCATCGCATCGCCCGCCGCGCCGAAGACGAAGCGTCGTTCGCCGCAGTCGATGACGGTCTGGAAGGCGAGCGGGCGCGCCGCCGGCGCGAGCGTCAGATCGCCGACATCGACCCGGCCCTGCGTCGCGCCGACCTCGGCCGGCGCGCTGAGCCACTGCGCCCAGCCGTCGGCGATGATCGCGGCGCGCACCACCGGCTGTGCGCCGGGCGGCAGGCGGTCGCGCTCGACGCGCAGCTCGAAGCGCAGCGGGAGTTCGCGGCCGGCAAGCGGCTCGCGCTGCTCGGCGAGCACCGGCGTTTCGGCCCGGCCGCGCAGTTCGACGACGATCTGCGCCGCTGCCGGTGCCGCGACAGGCTCGGCCGAGGCGAGCCGGCCGCCGACGACGAGAGACTGCGCGGCGCAGCCGCCGAGCAGGGCGGCCGCCAGCGCGCCCGCCAGCGCCGCGATCGCGCTGCTGCGCGGG
>JBDHSE010000008.1:0-25897 GCA_039807955.1 Ideonella sp.
CAGATGCGCCGGATCGACGACCACGCCGTTGCCGATGTAGCACGGCACGCCCTCGCGCATGATGCCCGACGGAATCAACTGCAGCGCCGTCTTGACGCCCTTGATGACGAGCGTATGGCCGGCGTTGTGGCCGCCCTGGAAACGCACGACGCCCTGGGCGTGGTCGGTCAGCCAGTCGACGACCTTGCCCTTGCCCTCGTCGCCCCACTGGGTGCCGACGACGACGACGTTGTGGCCGCCGCGTTCGCGCCCTGCCTTGCCAGCGTTGTCCATGATCCTGTGCGACTCCCTGTCGTTCGGCGCCGCGCGCGTCACAGCGCGCGCAACACCCATTCTCCGCCGGCCGAGACGAGCTCGCGGTCGCAGGCGAACTCCTCGCCCTCGTGCTCGTGCCCCGGCAGCATGCAAACGACGACCTCGCCCTGTTCGCGCAGGCGCCGCACCGCGGTGCGCAGCGCAGCGTCGCCGCCCCACGGCGCACGCACGGCGGCCGGCATGTCGTGCGGCGGCGCGAGCGCGGCGACTTCCTTCAGGTCCATCGAGAAGCCGACCGCCGGCCGCGTGCGGCCGAACACCGCGCCGACCTCGTCGTAGCGCCCGCCGCGCGCGATCGCGTCGCTCGACGCGCCGGCATAGATCGCGAAGCGCGCGCCGCTGTAGTAGGCGTAGCCGCCGACGTCGGCGAGGTCGAAGCCGATTTGCAGCCGCGGAAACGCGAGGCGCAGGTGTTTCGCAAGCCAGGCCAGGTCGTCGAGCGCGGCGGCGACCTGCGGCTGCGGCGGCAGCACGCTGCGCGCCGCGGCGATCACCTCGTCGCCGCCGTACAGGCGCAGCAGCGCGGCGAGCGCGCCGCGCACGCCCTGCGGCAGCGCGCGCGCCTGCTCGGCAAGCGTCGCCGCGTCCTTCGCGGCGAGCGCCGCATGCAGCGCGGCCGCGCATTCGTCGTCCGCCGCCGAGCCCGCCAGCACGCCGCGCAGGATGCGGGCGTCGCCAAGATCGACGACCAGCCCTTCGACGCCGACGCGCTGCAGGGCATCGAGCGCGAGCTCGAGCACCTCGAGATCGGCCTCGAGCCCGGCGTGGCCGTAGACCTCGGCGCCGAACTGCAGCGGCTCGCGCGTCGCGCGCAGCCCCGACGGTCTCGTGTGCAACACCGGGCCGCAATAGCACAGCCGCGTCACGCCGTCGCGGTTGAGCAGGTGGGCGTCGATGCGCGCGACCTGCGAGGTCGTGTCGGCGCGCACGCCGAGCGTGCGCCCGCTCAACTGATCGACGAGCTTGAAGGTCTTGAGGCCGAGTTCGCGGCCGGTGCCGGTCAGCAGCGAGTCGAGGTGCTCGAGCAGCGGCGGCATCACCAGCTCGCAGCCGTAGCCGCGCGCGGCGTCGAGCAGGGTGCGGCGGATTTCCTCGATGCGCCTGGCCTCGGCGGGCAGGACATCGCAGACATGCTCGGGCAGGAGCCACGCAGACGACATTGCAGGACAGCGCCGCAGTTAAAGCGGGGATTGTACGGGGCCGCGCACGGCGCCCCGGCGCAGGACCTGGCCGCTCAGGGCCAGAACAACACGAGCATCGCGATGCCGGCGATCATGCTCGTCAGGCCGAGGAAGCGGATCTGGCCGTCGCTCAGGCGCGTCGCACGCTCGAAGACGCGCCGCCACGCGCCCGGGTTCAGAAACGGCAGCACGCCCTCGATGACGAGCATCAGCGCCAGCGCCCCGAGCAAGCTGTCCCACAAGGGCATGCGCTCCGTCACTTGCGCGCCGGCTCGGCCGGCGCCGAACCCGAGCTGCGCATCGACTTGAAGAACTCGCTGTTCGCGTCGAACACCATCACGTCAGACTTGTTGCGAAAGCTCGCCCGGTACGCGTCCAGGCTGCGGTAGAACTGCGCGAACTGCGGGTCGCGGCCGAAGGCGTCGGCGAACAGCGCGGCGGCTTGCGCATCGCCCTCGCCCTTGACCTTCTGCGCGTCGCGATAGGCGTCGGCGAGGATCACTTCGCGCTGGCGGTCGGCGTCGGCGCGGATCTTCTCGCCCTCGGCCGCGCCGGTCGATCGCAGCTCGTTGGCGACGCGCTTGCGCTCTGACTCCATGCGCCGGTAGACGGCGTCGGTGATGTTGGCCGAGAAGTCGACGCGCTTGATGCGCACGTCGACGATCTCGATGCCGAACGACTTCGCCTCGCTCTCGAGGCGCTTGCGAACGCCCTTGACGATCGCGCCGCGCTCGCTCGACAGCACCGCCTGCACCGTGCGCTGCGTCACCTCCTCGTTGAACGCGGCCTGCACGATCGGGCTCAGCCGCGCCTCGACGTTGCGGATGTCGGTGCCGTTGTTGCGGATGAACTGGCGCGGCTCGGTGACGCGCCACTTCACCATCCAGTCGATGACGAGGCTCTTCTTCTCGGCGGTGAAGATCGGCTTGCTCTCCGGGCTGTCGAGCGACTGGATGCGCCGGTCGAGGAAGACGACGTTCTGGAACGGCGGCGGCAGCTTGAAGTACAGGCCCGGTTCGGTGATCACGGTCTTGATCTCGCCGAGCGCGTAGACGACGGCGTACTGGCGCTGATCGACGATGAAGACGGTCGAGAACGCGACCATCAGCGCGACCAGCACGCCGGCGACGAGGATTCCGATGCGATTCATGGTGTGTCCGTCTCGCGGCCCGGTCAGCGGCTGTCGCGGTCGCGGCTGCGCAGACCGTCGCGCGAGCGACTGTCGCTCGTGCCGCCGCCGGCGGCCGGCGCCGGTGGCGGGACGACCGGCGCGGTCTGCGCCGGCGCGGCGGCGCCGGCTGCGGCGCCAGCGCCCGTCTGCTGCAGCAGCTTGTCGAGCGGGAGATAGAGCAGGTTCGAGTTGTTGCGCACGTCGACCATCACCTTGCTCACGTTGGACAGCACCTGCTGCATCGCGTCGATGTACATCCGGTCGCGCGTCACGGCGGGCGCCCGCTTGTACTCGGCGAGCACGCTCGAGAAGCGCTGCGTGTCGCCCTGCGCCTGCGCGATGACGCGCGACTTGTAGCCCTGCGCCTCCTCCATCAGCCGCGCGGCGTCGCCGCGGGCACGCGGGATGACGTCGTTCGCGTAGGCCTGGCCTTCGTTCTTCAGGCGCTCGCGGTCGGCGCCGGCCTTGAACGCATCGTCGAACGCGGCCTGCACCTGCTCCGGCGCCTGCACGCTCTGGATGTTGGTGTTGACAACGAGGATCCCGGCGTTCAGCTGGTCGAGCTGCTGCTGGATCGACTTCTGCATGTCGGCGGCGAGCACGTCGCGGCCGGCGTAGAGCACCGAGTCCATCGTGCTGTTGCCGACGATCGATCGCACCGCCGACTCGGCGGCGAGGACGACCGCCTCGTCCGGGTTGCGGTTCTCGAACAAGTAGTCGCGCGCGTTCGTCAGGCGGTACTGCACCGTGAAGCGGATATCGACGATGTTCTCGTCCTGCGTCAGCATTGACGACTCGCGCAGCCCGGTCGCCGGCACGATCCGGTTGCTGCCGACCTCGACCGTGCGCAGCTGCGTGAACGGCACCGTCTCATGGGCCTGGAACGGCGCCGGAAAGCGCCAGTTGAAGCCGGCGCCGACGGTCCCCGTGTAGCGGCCGAACGAAGTGATCACCGCCTGCTGCCCTTCCTGCACGATAAAGAAGCCGCTGCCGAGCCAGACCAGCAAGGCCACCGCCGCGATGAGGAGGACGCCGATGCCGGCGCTCTTCATGTCGGGCTGGAAGCCCGGACCGCCGCCGCCGTCGCCGCCGCCGCTGTTGCCACGCGGCCCCTGCCGGCCGCCGAACAGGCCGCCGAGCTTCTTGTTGAAGTCGCGCCACAGCTCGTCGAGGTCGGGCGGGCCGTCGCCGCGGCCGCTGGCGAAGATGCGGTCGCGCGCCGCGCGCACCAAGCCCGTGACCAACGCCGCCGCCGCGCGCGCGAGCGCCGGCCAAGGCCGCGGTTCAGGCAGGGATGGCGGGGCCGCCGACGGAAGGCTTGTGCTCATGCGTGTGATTCGAGTGGGCGGGCAGGATTGTCCACGATGGCGGCGGCTGCTCCGCCGTCGCCCCCAACTGGGGCCGTGCCCGCCGCATTCAAGCCGGATTCGAGTTCGCCGGCCGCGGCCCGCGCGAGCAGCGCGCGCAGCACGTCGAGCCCCGAGCCGTCGCGCGCGCTGACGAAGACGCGCGCCATGCGCACGCCACCCTCGGCGGCGACGACGTCTTGCGCGCTGCGCGGGCGCTGGCTCGGCTCTAGGCAATCCTGCTTGTTGAAGACGAGCACCTGCGGCACGCGATCGGCGCCGATCTCGCCCAGCACGCGCTGCACCTCGGCGATCTGCTCGTCGCGCTGCGGGCTGGCCGCATCGACGACGTGCAGCAGCAGGTCGGCGTCGGCCGCTTCCTGCAGCGTCGCCTCGAACGCCTCGACGAGCTTGTGCGGCAGGTCGCGGATGAAGCCGACCGTGTCCGACAAACTCACCGAACGCGTCGCGCCGTCGAGGTAGAGCGCGCGCGTCGTCGTGTCGAGCGTCGCGAAGAGCTGGTCGGCGGCGTAGGCGCCGGCCTTGACGAGGGCGTTGAAGAGCGTCGACTTGCCGGCGTTCGTGTAGCCGACGAGCGAGATCCGGAACGCGCTGTTGCGCTCGCGCGCCTTGCGCTGCGTGCCGCGCTGGCGCTTGACCTTCTCAAGCTTCGCCTTCAGCGCCCTGATGCGTTCGCCGATCATGCGGCGGTCGAGTTCGATCTGCGCCTCGCCCGGCCCGCCGCGGGTGCCGATGCCGCCCTGCTGGCGCTCGAGGTGGCTCCAGCGCCGCACGAGCCGCGTCGCGAGGTACTGCAGCCGCGCCAGCTCGACCTGCAGCTTGCCTTCGTGGCTTTGCGCGCGCGCGCCGAAAATTTCGAGGATCAGCATCGTGCGGTCGGCGACGGCGACGCCCAGATGGCGCTCGAGGTTGCGCTGCTGCGCCGCCGACAGCGGCTGGTCGAAGAGCACCGCCTGCGCCTCGTGGCCGAGGACGAGCGCCTTGATCTCGTCGGCCTTGCCGGAGCCGACGAAGAGCGCCGCGTCGGGTGCCTTGCGGCGGCAGACGACGCGCTCGACGACGGCGTCGCCGGCCGACTCGGCGAGCTGTGCGAGCTCGTCCAGCGTCGCGTCGAACCCGGGATTGCCAAAGTCGACACCGACCAGGATCGCGCGCGGGCGATCGGCCGGCGGCGCCATGTCGGTCGAGCTTGCCGCGTCCGCGCGGCGCCTGGCCAGGGGTTTCAGCTCGCTTGGGGCGTTTCGGCCGTCTGGAAGTTCACGGCGCGCCCGGGCACGACGGTCGAGATCGCGTGCTTGTAGACCATCTGCGTCACCGTGTTGCGCAGCAGGACGACGTACTGGTCGAACGAATCGATGTGGCCCTGCAGCTTGATGCCGTTGACGAGGTAGATCGAAACCGGCACATGCTCCTTGCGGAGGAGATTCAGGAACGGGTCCTGCAGCAGCTGACCTTTGTTGCTCACGATATGCTCCGTGATGATATTGGACGAGGCGACACGTTAACACAGCACCGTGCGCGCCGCCCCCGTCAAGGGCTCCCAAGGCCTTGCCTCAGCCGCCGCCGGCGCGCTCCTTGAAAGGGTTCTTCGACGAGCGCATCTCGATCCGCAGCGGCGTGCCGACGAGCTTGAAATGGGCCCGGATCCGGCCTTCGAGGTAGCGCTTGTAGGCATCCGTCACATGCTCGAGCGAGTTGCCGTGGATGACGACGACCGGCGGCTTCATGCCGCCCTGGTGCGCGTAGCGCAGCTTGGGCCGAAACGCCCCGGCGCGCCGCGGCGCCTGGTGTTCGACCGCCTCCTGCAGCAGCCGGGTCAGCACCGGCGTGCTCATCTTCTTCACCGCCGACGCGTGGGCGTCGGCGATCGCCTTCCACAGCGGCGCGAGCCCCTGGCGCTTCAACGCCGAGATGTGCGCCAGCGGCGCGAACTTCAGGAACGCGAGGCGCTGCGCGACCGAGCGCTCGAGCAGCTCGCGCTGGTAGCTGTCGATCGCGTCCCACTTGTTGACAGCGAGCACGACGGCGCGACCGCTTTCGAGGATGTAGCCGGCGATGTGGGCGTCCTGGTCCGACACGCCCTGCGTCGCGTCGAGCAGCAGCAGCACGACGTCGGCGCCGGCGATCGCCTGCAGCGTCTTGACGACCGAGAACTTCTCGACCGCCTCGAAGACCCGGCCCTTGCGGCGCAGCCCGGCGGTGTCGATCAGCTCGAAGCGCTGGCCGTTGCGCTCGAACGGTACGCAAATCGCGTCGCGCGTCGTCCCCGGCTCGTCGAAGGCGACGAGCCGCTCCTCGCCGAGCCAGGTGTTGATGAGCGTCGACTTGCCGACATTGGGCCGGCCGGCGACGGCAAGCCGGATCGGCGCGCCGTCGGGCGCGGGCTCGGCTTCGGGTTCGGGCTCGAAGCCGGCCAGCACCGCGTCGAGCAGGGCGCGGATGCCCTGCCCGTGCGCCGCCGAGACCGGGTGTGGCGCGCCGATGCCGAGTTCGTGGAACTCGGCGAGCAGCGGCGAATCGCTCATGCCCTCGGCCTTGTTGACGGCGAGGAACACCTTCTTGCCGGCGCTGCGCAGGTAGCGTGCGATGTCGGCGTCCTGCCCGGCCAGACCGCTGCGGATGTCGACGACGAAAATCACGGCGTCGGCCTCGGCCACCGCCTGGCGCGCCTGGCGCGCCATCTCCCGCACGATGCCGCGCGTGCTGTCGGGCTCGAAGCCGCCGGTGTCGACAACGATGAACTCGCGCCCGTCGTGGCGGCCGTCGCCGTAGTGGCGGTCGCGCGTCAGGCCGGCGAAATCGGCGACGATCGCGTCGCGGCTCTTCGTCATCCGGTTGAAGAGCGTCGACTTGCCGACGTTGGGCCGGCCGACGATCGCGATGACGGGCTTCATGCGCCGCTCCTGCACGCCGCGGCCAGCCGTGGCGTCACTCCGGCCGGAACGCGAACAGGCCGCCGTTGCCCGTGACGACGAGCACCGTCTTGTCCGACAAGGCGGGCGCGCTGCGGATCGGGCTGCCGTCGGTCGTCAGCCGCAGCAGCGCATGGCCGTCCTCCTTCGCGAGGAAGTGCACGATGCCTTCGATGTCGCCGAAGATCGCGGTGCGGCCGACGAGCAGCGGCGCGCTCAGCTCGCGGTACAGCAGCTTGTCGCTGGTCCACGCGACCTCGCCGTCCTTCGTATGCCAGGCGGTGATGCGGTCCGACCCGTCGGCGCCGACGACGATCTGCGCGTCGCCCGCGATGCCCTCGTTGCCGCCGACCTTGCGCGTCCAGACGATAGCTCCGCGCTCGGCGTCGACGCAGCCGACGGCGTTCTGGAACGCCCGCGCGCAGACGACGTCGCCGATGCGTGCGACCGGCGCGAGCAGGTCCGACAGCCGCTCGACTTCGTTGGCGCCGCGCGGCGTCGCGACCGCGACCTCCCAGCGCAGCGTGCCGCGCAGCGGATCGATGCCGGCGAGCTTGGGCCCCTGGCCGGCGAGCAGCGTGTCCTTGAACGGCGCGAGAACGCCCGCCTGCAGCAGCGTCAGCGGATCGCTCGGCCGGCTCAGCACCCACAGGCTGCGCCCGTTCTCGGCGTCGAACGCCGAGACGACGCGGTCCACGCTCATGACGAAGACGCGCTCGCCGGCGACGAGCGGCGCGGTCGCGACGCGTGCCGCGAGGCGCGTGCGCCACAGGATGCGGCCGGCCTCGACGACGATCAGTTCGTTGTCGCGCGAGACGACGGCGTTGTAGCGCCCGTCGCTGCCGACGCCGGCCGAGATCGGCGCGCCGACATTCATGCGCCAGAGTTCGGTGCCGCTGTCGGCCTGCAGCGCGACGATCGTGCCGTCGCCCGCTGCGACGGTGAAGGTGCCGCCGCTCGAAGCCGTGCGGTTGACGGCGACCTGCAGCGGGAAATCGACCTTCGCGACGCGCTGGCTCCAGACCAGGCGCCCGCCGATCTGCGGCGTGAGCGCCTCGAGCGGTGTCGGCTTCGGCTTGGGCGTTCCGGAGCAAGCGGCGAGCAGCGCCGCGACGCCGAGCGCGAGCCAGGCGCGCCGCGCGAGCCTCATTTCGCGCTCTCGCCCGCGGCAGTGGCCGCGTCGGGCGCGGCGCCGAGCGCGGTGAGCTTGGCGTCGATCAGGCGGCGGTACTCGACGTTCGGGTCCATCGTCTTCCACGCGCTCTGGTACGCGGCTTTCGCCTCGTCCTTCTTGCCCTGCGCGAGCAGCACGTCGCCGCGGCGGTCGGCGGCGAGCGCGAAGAAGTCCTTCGCGCCGATCGCGTCGAGCTGCTTGAGCGCCTCGTCGTACTTCTTCTCGTCGAGCAGGATGCCTGCGAGGCGCAGCCGCGCGATCGCCTGGTACTCGGATTGACTCGCCTTCTCGGCGGCCCACTCGAGCGTCGCGCGCGCCTTGTCGCGCTCGCCGCTGTCGTACTGCGTCTTGGCCGTCAGCAGGGCGCCCTGCTCGGCGTAGACCGTTCCCGGGTAGCGGTCCTTCAGGTCGCCGAAGATCTGCAGCGTTCGCGCGGCGTTGCCGCTTTGCGCCGCCTGTTCCAGTTCGTCGTAGATTGCGCCCGCCTTCACCGCCTGGTTGCGCTGCCACAGGTTCCAGCCGTTCCACGCCGCGTAGCCGCCGAGGACGACGATCAGCACCCAGGTGATGAGGTTGCCGTGCTTCTTCCAGAACGCCTTGAGCTGGTCGAGCTGTTCCTGTTCTTCGAGGTCGAGATGGGTGGCCATGGGGTTCGAGGCGTGCTTCGGGCGAAGCCGCGATTATGCGTTGCGCAGGCTCGCCGCCCAGTCGGCGACGGCCGCGAGCGGCAGGTTGCGCTGCCCGGCGCCAGGGTCGCGCAGCGGCTTGCAGGCGACCTCGCCGCGCGCCAGTTCGTCGGCGCCGAAGATCAGCGCGTGGCGCGCGCCGCTCGCGTCGGCGCGCTTGAACTGCGACTTCATGCTGCCCCAGCCGGCAGCGCCGGCGGCGTGCATCTGCACCGACACGCCCAGCGCGCGCAGCGACTCGCAGGCGTTCATCGCCGCCGCCAGCGCATCGGGGCCGGGGACGACGGCGTAGACGTCGGGCACCGGCCCCTCGGCCGCGATCTTCATCGCGTCGAGCAGCAGCATCATGCGCTCGATGCCCATGCCCCAGCCGACGGCCGGCGCCGGCTTGCCGCCGAGCTGCTCGATCAGCGTGTCGTAGCGCCCGCCGCCGCAGACCGTGCCCTGCGAGCCGAGATGGTCGGTGATCCACTCGAACACGGTCAGGTTGTAGTAGTCCATGCCGCGCACGAGGCGTGGGTTGACGCGGTACGGCAGGCCGGCGGCATCGAGCACGGCACGCACGCCGTCGAAGTGCGCCAGCGATTCGGCGCCGAGGAAGTCCATCAGCTTCGGCGCGGCCTCGACCATCTGCTGCATCGCCGGGTTCTTGGTGTCGAGGATGCGCAGCGGGTTGGTGTGCAGCCGTCGCCGCGCGTCGGCGTCGAGCAGTTCGCTGTGCCGCTCGAAGTGCTCGATCAATGCGGCGCGGTGCGCGAGGCGCTCGTCCGCCTGGCCGAGGCTGTTGATCTCGAGGCGCACGTCGCGCCCTTCGGCAAGCCCGAGGTCGCGTAAGAGCGCGCGGCACATCAAGATCTGCTCGGCATCGACATCCGGCCCGGCGTGGCCGAGCGCCTCGACGTCGATCTGGTGGAACTGGCGGTAGCGCCCCTTCTGAGGCCGCTCGTGGCGAAACAGCGCGACGTGCGACCACACCCGCAGCGGCCCGTTGTAGAGCGCGTTGTGCTCGATCACGGCGCGCACGATGCCGGCCGTCGCCTCCGGGCGCAGCGTCAGCTTGTCGCCGTTCATCGAATCCTCGAACGAGTACATCTCCTTCTCGACGATGTCGGTCACTTCGCCGAGGCCGCGCACGAAGAGCGCCGTCGGCTCGACGATCGGGGTGCGGATGTTGGCGTAGCCGTAGCGGTGCATCAGCGCGCGCACCCTGGCCTCGAACCACTCCCAGCGCGCCGATTCGGGCGGCAGCAGATCGTTCATGCCCTTGACGGCTTGCAGCGCTGCGGGGCGGGACGGTGCGGACATGGCGGCGTTGAAGGTGATGCGCGAAGGCGTGATTGACGAAGCGCGCCGCTCGCGGCGCGATGCGGTGCGGCTCAGCGCGGCGGCGCGCCGGGGCCGAAGCGCTTTTCGATGTAGGTCTCGACGAGGGCCTGGAACTCGGTCGCGATGCCTGCGCCGCGCAGCGTCATTGCCTTCTCGCCGTCGATGAAGACCGGTGCGGCCGGCGCCTCGCCGGTGCCCGGCAGGCTGATGCCAATGTCGGCGTGCTTGCTCTCGCCGGGGCCGTTGACGATGCAGCCCATGACCGCGACCTTGAGCGTCTCGACTCCCGGATAGCGTTCGATCCAGACCGGCATCTGCGCGCGCAGGAAGTCGTCGATCGTCTTGGCGAGTTCCTGGAACGTCGTGCTCGTCGTGCGCCCGCAGCCGGGGCAGGCGGTGACGCTCGGGTTGAACGCGCGCAGCCCGAGCGACTGCAGGATCTCGCGCGCGACGACGACCTCCTGCGTGCGCGCCTCGCCCGGCTGCGGCGTGAGCGAGACACGGATCGTGTCGCCGATGCCTTCCTCGAGCAGCAGCGCGAGTGCCGCGGCCGACGCGACGGTGCCCTTCGTTCCCATGCCGGCCTCGGTCAGGCCGAGGTGCAGCGCGTAGTCGCAGCGTCGGCTAAGCGCCCGGTAGACGGTGACCAGATCCTGCACGCCAGACATCTTGCACGACAGCACGATGCGGTCGGCACCCAGGCCGATCTTCTCGGCCAGGCGCGCCGATTCGAGCGCCGAGGCGACGATCGCGCGGTACATCACCTGCTGCGGCGGGTGCGGCACGGCGCGCCGTCCGTTCTCGTCCATCATCTGGGCGAGCAGTTCCTGATCCAGGCTGCCCCAGTTGACGCCGATGCGAACCGCCTTTTCCAGGCGCGCTGCGATCTCGACCATCTGGCCGAACTGGCGGTCGTGCTTGTCGCCCTTGCCGACGTTGCCGGGGTTGATGCGGTATTTGCTGAGCGCCTCGGCGCAGGCCGGATGCTCCGACAGCAGCCGGTGGCCGTTGTAGTGGAAGTCGCCGACGAGCGGGACGTGCACGCCCATCCTGTCGAGCTGCTCGCGGATGCGCGGCACGGCCGCCGCCGCCTCGGGCGTGTTGACCGTGATGCGTACCAGCTCGGAGCCGGCGGCGGCGAGTTCCTTGACCTGGATCGCGGTGCCGACCGCGTCCGCCGTGTCGGTGTTCGTCATGGCCTGCACACGCACCGGCGCAGCGCCGCCAATCATCACGATGTGATTGCCCCAGCGCACCGCGACCTGGCGCGTGCGGCGGGCCGCCGGTGCGGCCGGCACGATGAAATCTTCGCTGTCCACTGACACGTCCTACTTCAGTTCGAGGCGCGCGACGTTGTCGCGCGTCGCCGCCTTCAGGTCGACCGGCTGGCCGCGAAAGGCGAGCTGGGTCGCGACCGCGTTGCCGATCGTGACCCGAAACGGCGGCGTGCCGTCGAGCCCGACGAACTCGCCCGCCGCCAGCTTGCGCTGCAGCAGCACGGCGCCGCTGGCGTCGACAACGCCGATCCAGGATTCGCCGCTCACCTTGAACTCGAGCAGGCTCGCCTGCGCCGTGTCGGCCGCCGGCGCGGCAGCCGGCGCCGAGGCCACCTCGGCCGCTGCGACGACAGTCTGCGCTGCCGGCGCCTCCGGCGCGGCCTCGCTTGCCGCCGCCAGCGGCGCCGACGCCGCCGCTTCTGCCAGTTCGGCCGGCGCCGACGCCGGCTGTCCCGCCGGACGCGTCTGCGCGAGCCACTGCTGCGGCATGAGATAGATGAACGCCGCCGCGAGCAGGATCAGGAGCGGCAGCCAGATCGCCGGCCGGCGCAGCAGGCTCGTGTCGGGCGGCAGCGCCCGGCCCGGGCGTTCGCGGTACGCCGTGTTCAACCCCTGGTGGACCTTGTCCAGACCCTGCCCGCCGAGGTCGGGCATCTGCGCCAGCACCGGCGCGGGGTCGATCTTCAGCGCGCGGCAGACGGTTTTCGCGAGCGCGCGCGCGAACGCGTTGTCGGGCAACTCATCGAGACGGTCCGCCTCGAGCGCCTCGAGCTTCTTTTGCGGCACCTTGATGACGGCGGCGAGCGCGGCGATGTGCAGGCCCTGCGCCTGGCGCGCCTTGCGCAGCATCGCACCGGCCGTCGCGCGCGCATCGGCGCCCGCGGCGTCGGTGCCGGCCTGCGGATCAGCCATCGAACTTGCCTTGCTCGAACGCCGCCGCCTCGCGCGACTTCGGATACTTGTTGCGCAGCAGCTGCCCGAAGTCGTCGGCCGCCTTCCGATCGCCGGCGCGGTATTCGATGCGGGCCGCGAGCCACAGCGACTGCGAGCTGATCTGCTGCGGGTCGGCGTTCACGCGCTTGACGTAGAACCGCGCGCGGTCGTAGTCGCCGCGCTGGTAGAGGACGTCGGCATAGTTGATCGCGATCCCCGCATTGCCGGGGTCCATCGCGAACGCGCGCTTGAGCGTCGCCTCCGCCGCGTCGAGCTTGCCGGCGCGCGCCTGGCACACGCCCTGCGCGAGCATCGTGCGGCTCGTATCGCGATACTGCGGCGTCGCGAGCGCCTGCTCGAAGAGGGCGTCGGCCTGGTCGTAGCGCTTCATCAGGCACTGGAACCAGCCGTAGTTGTGCATCACGTCGGCGCTGCGCGGGCTCAACTGCAGCGCATAGCGAAAGCTCTCGTCGGCGAGCGCGTCGTCGCCCATCGCGGCGTAGATCAGGCCGCGCAGGTTGTAGGCCTCGAAATTGTTCGGCTGCAGCGCGAGCGTCTGCTTCACCTCGTCGAGCGCCGTCGTGTACTGGCCGCTCGCGAAATACGCGCTCGCGAGTTCGAGGCGGGTGGCGGCGCGGCGCGAAACGTCGGTCTGGTCGGACGCGGTCGGGATGTCCTTGCCGGGCCCGGCGCTGCCCTGCGTCGCGCAGGCGCCGAGCAGGGCCGCCGCGAAGACGATCGCGAGGCGACGCAGGAAGGTCTCGATCATGCGTTCTCCTTGGCGCGCATCGCGGGTGCGGCACGCTGCACGCGGATGCCGGCCGTGCGCTCGCGCAGATGGGTGCGGTCCTGCACCTCGCCGGCAAGCTGGCCGCAGGCGGCGGCGATGTCGTCGCCGCGGGTGCGGCGCACGGTGGTGACGATGCCCGCGGCGCGCAGCACCTCGGCGAAGGCGAGCACGCGCTCGCGAGGCGAGCAGTGCAGGCCCGACTGCGGGAAGGGGTTGAACGGAATCAGGTTGAACTTGCACGCGATGCGCGTGTCTTCGCGTTCGCTGACGAGGGCGACGAGTTCGCGCGCCTGCGCGAGGCTGTCGTTGACGCCGTCGAGCATGCAGTACTCGAAGGTGATGAAGTCGCGCGGCGCCCGCTCGAGATAGCGCCGGCAGGCGGCGATCAGTTCGGCGATCGGGTACTTGCGGTTGAGCGGCACGAGTTCGTCGCGCAGCGCGTCGTCGGGTGCGTGCAGCGACACCGCGAGCGCGACCGGGCAGTCGTCGCGCAGCCGCTCGATCATCGGCACGACGCCGGAGGTGGAGACCGTCACGCGCCGGCGCGACAGGCCGTAGCCGTGGTCGTCAAGCATCGTGCGCAACGCCGGGACGAGCGCGGCGTAGTTCTGCAACGGCTCGCCCATGCCCATCATCACGACATTGCTGATGACGCGTCCGCCAGCGCCCGGCGCGAGCCCGCGCGCACGCAGCGCATGCTCGGCATGCCAGAGCTGGGCGACGATCTCGCCCGTCGTCAGGTTGCGGGCGAAGCCCTGGCGGCCGGTCGCGCAGAACTTGCACGCCATCGCGCAGCCGGCCTGCGACGAGATGCACAGCGTCGCGCGGTCGGCCTCGGGGATGAAGACCGTCTCGATCGCATTGCCGGCGCCGACGTCGAACAGCCATTTGATCGTGCCGTCGGCCGACGCCTGCTCGGAAACGACCGCGAGCGCGCGCACCTCGGCATTCTGCGCGAGCTTGGCGCGCAGCGACTTGGCGAGGTCGCTCATCGCGCCGAAGTCGGCGACGCCGCGCTGATGGATCCACTGGAACAACTGCGTCGCGCGAAAGCGCTTCTCGCCGAGCCGCTCGCAGAAATCGCCGAGCGCTTCGAGGTCGAGATCGAGCAGGTTGGCCAGCGCCATCGCGAGGGCAGTTGCGGTCAGCGGCTGTGGATCGCCATCGCCGGGAAGAAGAACGCGATCTCGACCGCCGCCGTCTCCGGCGCGTCCGAGCCGTGCACCGCGTTGGCGTCGATGCTGGCCGCGAAGTCGGCGCGGATCGTTCCCTTGTCGGCCTTCTTCGGGTCGGTCGCGCCCATCAGTTCGCGGTTCTTCGCGATCGCGTTCTCGCCTTCGAGCACCTGGACCATCACCGGGCCCGAGATCATGAACGCGACGAGGTCATTGAAGAACGGACGGCCCTTGTGCACGGCGTAGAAGGCTTCGGCCTCGGCGCGCGAGAGCTGCGCCATGCGCGCGGCGACGATTCTCAATCCGCCGCCCTCGAAGCGGGCGTAGATCTGGCCGATCACGTTCTTCGCGACGGCGTCGGGTTTGATGATCGAAAGGGTGCGTTCTAGCGCCATGTGTGAACTCCGGAAAGCCCGTCTGGGCAAAGCCTTGAATTGTAGCGGCGGGGCTGTCGGCGCCGGGCTTCGAAAGCGGATCGGAAAGCGCCGGCAGCGGCCTGCCGCACAGCATCGGGGCGCAGCTCAGCGCCCGCGCTTTCCACCCTTGCCGCCGCCGCGTTGGCCGCGGCGCTGGCCGCCGCCCTGCCCGCCGCTGCGGCCCGACTTGCGGTGGTAGGCGTCGGCGCCGATGAAGCCGAGCGAGGTCTGCAGCGGGTCGGGCTCACGCGGCCCGCCGCCGCGCTTGGGCGCCGACTCGGGCGCGCTGCCGCCGGCGCCGAAACCGCCGCCGCCGTGCGCCATCGTGCGCCCGCTGAACGGCGAACGCTTGTTCTTCGCGAAGCGGCGGTCGAAGGTCTGTTCGAGCGGGTTCGGGATGTGCATCGGATCGAAGTCGAGGTCTTCGTCGTCGTCGCGCCCGCCGCGATCCAGCGTGCTGCCGCTCTGCGGTGCGTTGCCGTCGCGACGCGCGCCGCGATCGTTGCGCCCGCCGCGGTCGTTCGGCCGCTGCGCACCACGCTCGCCGCCCTGCGCAGCGCGACCGCCACGCTGCGCGCCGTCGTTGCCACCGCGCTCGCCCTGGCGCGTGCCGCCGGCCAGCTGGCGGATGCGGCGCACATCGTCCGGGCTTAGATCGATCCAGACGCCGCGCTTGAGCCCGCGCGGCAGCACGACGTTGCCGTAGCGGATGCGGATCAGGCGGCTCACCGTCAGGCCGACGCTGTCGAAGAGCTTGCGCACCTCGCGGTTGCGGCCTTCGGCGATGACGACCCGATACCAGCGGTTCGCGCCGTCGCCGCCGCCGTCCTCGATCGTCTTGAAGTTCGCCGTCTGGCCCTCGACCGTCACGCCGGAGAGCAGCTTCTCGCGCGCCTGCGCGTCGAGCGTGCCGAGCACGCGCACCGCGTATTCGCGCTCGACGCCGAAGCGCGGGTGCATCAGCTGGTTCGCGAGTTCGCCCGAGTTGGTGAACAGCAGCAGCCCCTCGGTGTTGATGTCAAGGCGGCCGACCGACTGCCACTTGCCGTGCTGCAGCCGCGGCAGGTTGCGAAACACCGTCGGCCGCTGCTGCGGGTCGTCGTGCGTGACGACCTCGCCGACCGGCTTGTGATAGGCGACGATGCGCGCCGGCGGCGGCGCGATGCGGTACTTGATCGCGCGGCCGTTGACCTCGATGCGATCGCCCCACGAGATGCGCTGGCCGGTGTGCGCCGGCTCGCCGTTGACGGTGACGCGGCCGTCGGCGATCAGCTCCTCCATGTCGCGCCGCGATCCGACGCCGGCCTGGCCGAGCACCTTCTGCAGCTTCGGCGCGTCGGGGTCGGGGGCGAGCACGCGCTTGGTCGATGCTGCTTCGCCGCCTTGCGCGCCTGCATCAGAATTCGACTCGGCGTCGAGATCCGCATCCGCATCGCTTGCCTCGGCGACGGCGACGAATGCGGGTGCAGGCTGCGCACCGGTCGCATCGTCCACCGCTGCATCGTCGCTGTCGAAGTCCCCCGAGACGACCTGCGCGAACAGGGCGCCGAGCTGCTCCGCCGTCTGCGGCGAGACCGATTCGGCCTGCCGCGCAGCCGCCTCGGCGGCGCGGTTCGCCCGCTGGCGCTCGCGCCGGTTGCGGCGGCGCTTGCGCTCCGGGGGCTCGTCGCTGGCGGCGCCATCCTGGCCGTCGGGCGCGCGATCCGCCTGCGGCTCTGGTTCGCCGGCGGCCTGCTCCGCAATCGGCGGCGTGTCGTTGCGCGGCGTGTCGGACTGCTCCGCTCTACCGACAACGCCGCCCGCCTTCGCTGCCTCATCGGCGGCGGGTGGACTCATCACCGCCGCGATGGGCGTCGCCTCGACGGTGGTCTCGGCCGCAGCCGCTACCGGCGACGCTGCCCGGCGCTTGCGCACCGCCTTGGACGGCGCAGCGTGCACGTCGGCCTCGACCACCACCTCGCCGGCCTGCGGCGCCGCGCTCGCCTCGCTACTTGCCGCGACCGTTCGCCGGCGGCGCACCGGCTTGGGCGGTGCCGGCTCGGCAAGCGCAGTTTCGGGCGCCAACGGATCGGTCGATGTATTCATGCTTGCGGTTCCATGAAGGCAGCGTTCTCGGCGGGTGAAGTCGGGTCGGGGTCGGGATTCGCGGGGGAGGACGGCGCCCTGTCGGCGGTGCTCGCTTCGCCGTCTGCGGGCTGCTCGTCGAGCCCGAGTTCGGCCTGCAGCGGCGCCTGCGCGCCCGTCAGGTGCTCGGCGAGCGCCTGCGGATCGGCGCCCGGGTCGTCGAGCAGCGGAAGCTGATCCAGGCTCGCGAGCCCCAGGTCGTCGAGGAACTGCGGCGTCGTCGCGTACAGCGCCGGGCGTCCGGGCGCTTCGCGATAGCCGATCGCCTCGATCCAGCCGCGGTCCTCGAGCTGCTTGACGATCTGACTGCTGACGGTGACGCCGCGGATGTCCTCGATGTCGCCGCGCGTCACCGGCTGGCGGTAGGCGATGATCGCGAGCGTCTCCATCGCCGCGCGCGAGTAGCGCGGCGGCTTCTCGGGGTTGAGGCGGTCGAGGTATTCGCGCAGTTCGGGCCGGCTCTGGAAGCGCCAGCCGCTGGCAAGCGCGACGAGCTCGATGCCGCGCCCATCGCAATCGCGCATCAGTTCGTCGAGCAGCGCACGCAGCGTGTCGGGCCCGACCTCGTCGGCGAACAGCGCGCGCATGTCGCGCAGCGACATCGGCTGCTGGGCGCAGATGAGGGCCGCCTCGAGGACGCGCTTCGCATCCTGTGTGTTCATGAATTGTCTTGCCTGTCTTCTTCCGGTAGCGCCGGTTCGCTTCGGGTCGGCCCGCACCGGGGCTGCTTCTCGGCCTTGCGCGGCGCCCTGCCGAACAGGACATCACGGCGCATCGGCCTGCTGTCGGTTCATCGAACCGGGTCTGGTTCAGCCGCTTCGCGCGCGGCGGACCGCTTGTTCGCGCCTGCCCTCGTGGGCCGCAGGCACCCTGTCTCGCACGGACTCGCTGGCCTTCGAAGCGCGAGCCTGTCGCCGCTTCGCCCCGGCCATGCCACGCGAGGACTTGGCCGCATTGTAGCCAAGCATCGCGCGGTGCAAGCCGCGACCCAGTGCCTTGATTCAAGCAGTTGCATTCATGACACGGTTCCACGCCTGCGCCATGTCCGCCGGCAACGGCGCCTCGAACGCCAGCGGCTCGCCGCTGCGCGGATGGGCGAGCGCAAGCCGCGCCGCGTGCAGCGCCTGACGCTGCATGCCGAGCGCCGCGGCGCCGCCGTAAAGCTCGTCGCCCACCAGCGGATGGCCGCGCGACGCGAGGTGGACGCGGATCTGATGCGTTCGCCCGGTGTGCAGCGTGCAGCGCAATGCGCTGAACGTGGCGTCGTCGAGCCGCGCGAGCGCGAGCCGCTCGACATCGGTGCGCGCCTGCCGCCCGGAGGCGACAACCGCCATCCGCACCCGCGACCGCGGGTCGCGCGCGAGCGGCGCGTCGACGCGCGTCACGCCCTGCGGCCACGCGCCGTGCGCGATCGCGAGGTAGCCGCGATGCACCTCGCGCGCGGCGATCGCGCGCGACAGCGCCGTCACCGCGGCGAGCGTGCGGCCGACGACCATCAGCCCCGACGTGTCCTTGTCGAGCCGGTGCACGATGCCGGCGCGCGGCAACGCCGCCGCGTCTGTATCGCGCGCGAGCAGGCCGTTGAGCAGCGTGCCCTGCCAGTTGCCGGCCGCGGGATGGACGACGAGGCCGGCCGGCTTGTCGATGACGAGCAGGTCGTCGTCCTCGTAGATCACCGCGAGCGCGATCGGCTCCGGTCGGAAGGCCCGACTTTGCGCCGTCGGCACGAGTTCGACAGCGAGCCTCTGCCCGGCCCGCACCTTGCGCGAGGCGCGATCGACGACGCGATCGTCGAGCCGCACATGGCCCTGCGCGATCAGGGACTGCAGGTGATTGCGCGAGAACTCTGGCGCGAGGGCGACGATCGCCATGTCGAGCCGCAGGCCGTGCTGCGACGCGTCGAAGACGGCCTCGCGTACCTCGGGCGCCTCGTCCCACGGGCTCGGTTCGGCGCCGTCTTCGCTGTCTTCGACGACCAGTGATGCGGCCGAAGCAGGCACGCCGCGCAAGGCGTCGGGCGAGGCGTCGCGCGAGAGTCGAATCATATAATCGGCGCCTTCTCCGTCCACATTCGCGCTGTCTGCGCAGCGCCCGCGAGCCTCATGATCCCGACTCCGGCATCGCGCCGCCGACTGCCCCTGACGCTGCTGCTGTCGCTCGTGCTGCCGCTCGTGCTCTTCGGCTGCAAGTCGACGCCGACCGAGAGCGAGGCGAACCAGAGTGTCGAGAAATTGTATGCACAGGCGAAGGACGAAGCGGCGCTCGGCAACTACGACAAGGCGGCCAAGCTCTACGAGAAGCTCGAGGGCCGCGCCGCCGGCACGCTGGTCGGCCAGCAGGCGCAACTCGAGCGCGCCTGGGCGCTCTACCGCGGCGGCGAGAAGGCCGATGCGCTGACCGCGATCAACCGCTACATCAAGAACAACCCGAGCAGCCCGGCGCTCGACTACGCCTACTACCTGCGCGGACTGATCAACTTCAACGACAACCTCGGCTTCCTGAGCAACCTCGCCTCGCAGGACCTGTCCGAGCGCGACCAGCAGTCGTCGCGCGAGTCGTACCAGGCCTTCAACCAACTCGTCGAGCGTTTCCCCGATTCGCCGTACACGCCCGACGCGCAGATGCGCATGAACTACATCGTCAACGCGCTCGCGTCGCACGAGGTTCATGTCGCCCGCTACTATTTCCGCCGCGGCGCGTACGTCGCGGCGGCGAGCCGGGCGCAAGCGACGGTGCAGGACTTCCGGCAGTCGCCGGCAGTCGAGGAAGCGCTCTACCTGATGGCCGCGAGCTACGAAAAACTCGGCCTCACCACCCTGCAAGCCGACGCCGAGCGCGTGCTGAAGCAGAACTTCCCGAACAGCAAATTCATCGACGGCGGCCTCGGCCGGCGCCAGTCGGCGTGGTGGCATTTCTGGTGATCGGCGTTTTGCCGCAGATCGTCTGAACTCACCACCGGAGTTGTCCGATGCTATCCAGCGCCTCGCGCTTGTTTGCGACAGGTGTCAATGGCGGCGGCGCTGCCCCCGGCGGCGATCGTGGCCCCTGCCGGCCAGACGCGAGTCGCGAAAGGAGAGCATGTCGAGGCCTCATTTCACCTTCATCTGCGCATGAAGGTATTCGAACGCTCGCGTGATCGAAGCTTCGGTGATGTTCTTGTTGTAGTGATACACAACCTGATTGCCGAGGAAATCCACCTTTCTGAGGTTGTCAATCGAGCGACAATCGAAACAATGGGTAGCGTCGGGGTAGACGTGCCACTCGACCGGAGCACCGCGGTCCTTCAGTGATTGCAGGGGCGCAAGGCAATCGGCGGGCGGTGCCTCGGTATCCTTGCCTGCCATTAGCACCAGCAATGGTCGATCGTAATCCGAGCGCACGAAGTCGAAGGCAGCGCGATTCGGGCCGGCAGGGATGTGGCACAGCGGATAGAAGCTCACTACGGCGGCAAAGCGTGCATCGGGAGCAAGCACCTCCGCATACGCCGGACTACTCGCCAGGAGACCGACCATGCCGCCCCACGAAAAGCCAAGCAAACCGACTCGCTCGCGATCAACGAACGCGAACTTCTTGAGGTACGCCAGCGCTTGGTAGGCGTCCTTGGTCCCTCGAGGCAGGTTCACAGGGGCAGGTGGAATACAAACCGACTTGAGGCCACGAGATCCAATGCTGTCGATGACAAAAGCGACGTAGCCACGCTCGACTGCCGCCCTCGCCCAATCGAGAATATCGGCGCGAAGCCCGCCACAACTGTGCACGATGACCAGCGCGGGGAACGGGCCGTCTCCTGGCGGTTTCCAGATCGCCATCTCCGGGCGGCTCAAGAGGTCGATCTCCTTGGCCTGGGCCGGAAACGTCAAGTCAGGCGTTTGCCCCGCCATCTCCAGCACCCGATCGCGATCGACTTGAGCAACACAGGTTGCCCCGACAAGCAAAGAGCCAAGACCCACCGTGCCGAAGCGCGCAAGGCGCACCGCTGACGACGCACCTTTGCCGAGGCCACTGGACCAGCAAGCTCGACACCGTTGAAGCACGCTTTGGATTGCGCCCATACGATCCTCCGTACGTAGCGAGTGCCGCGGTCGCTGCACCATCGTTCCTTCAAGTCGAAGGCGCGGAATTGCAGGTCGGCCCAGGGAGTGATCATGACACTTTTGCCCTCAGTCCGCACGGCAAGCGAACTTGAGGGGCGGCTCCCTTGGCTGAAGACGAAGAACGGCCGAAACCTGCGTGCGCGGGCCAGAGCGTTCGATGCGGAAGTGCCAGACCCAAGGGGCCAAATAGAACGCGCTGATCGCCGTTTGCGCGCACGTTGACGCTGATCGTCAGGAAGATTGAGAGGGAGGAGAAATCGTCGCCAATGACTCGAACCCTCTGTACGCATTCTTGCCATCAGACGGAGAGGCGGAGTACGCCGAGCCCCGCTTCGCTGGAGCGCGCCCATTTGCCCTCGAGCGCTCGGGCGGTCCGTGCAAAGGAAGGAGGCCTCTGCAGTAGGCAGTATGGATGCGCTCGTTCGTACCGTACAGCGCGGGCAATCACCCGATATGGGTCCTTCTGCTTTGCCCGCTGGAGCACCCGGTGGCTGGAACTCACTGCCGCAATTGCGCCAGCCACTCCAGCGCCTCGCCCTCGTTCGCGACGCGCGTCATCGGCGGCAGCGCTTCGCGCAGGCGGCGGCCGTAGTTCATGCCGGCCAGGCGCGGGTCGCAGACGACGAGCAGGCCGCGGTCGGTTTCGCTTCGGATCAGGCGCCCGGCGCCCTGCTTGAGCGAGACCGCCGCCTCGGCGACGAAGTAGTCGGCGAACGCGTTGCGGCCCTCGGCCTCGAGCCTTTTCACGCGCGCCTCGACGAGCGGATCGTTCGGCGGCGGAAACGGCAGCTTGTCGATCAGCACGCATTGCAGCGCGTCGCCGCGCACGTCGATGCCCTCCCAGAAGCTCTGTGAGCCGACCAGCACCGACGCCGGGTTGTCGAGGAACTGCTGCAGCAACTGGCGCTTCGGCGCGCTGCCCTGGATCAGCACCGCGATCGCGTCGCCCTGCGCGTCGAAGTCTTCGCGCAGCGCTTCGCCGATCGTGTGCAGCGCGCGCAGCGTCGTCGTCAACACGAAGCTGCGCCCGCCGAGCGCGCGCGCGCAGCGCGCGGCAAGCAGCGCCACCGCCTGCGGATGGCCCGCTTCGCTCGGCTTCGGGAAGCCCTTCGGGATGTAGAGTCGCGCGTGCGCCGCGTAGTCGAACGGGCTGCCGGCGCGCAGCACCTGCGCGTCATCCAGGCCGGCGGATTCGGTGAACCAGGTCAGACGCTCGTCGTCGCCGAGCGTCGCCGACGTGAAGACCCAGGCTTTCGGCGCGCGCGCCATCTGCTCGCGCAGCGCGTCGCGGATGTCGAGCGGCGATTCGACGAGCCGCACCTGATGCACACCGAGATCGATCCAGCGCACCGTGCCGGGCGCGCCATCCTGCGCGAAGTGCTGCGCGCGCGCCGCGAAGTCGGCGCTGCGTTCCTGCAGCTTGGCGAGATCGGGTGCCGCATCGGCAACCGTGCCGAGCGCTTCGGCGGCGGACGCGAAGGCCTGCGCCACACCCTCGAGTGCGGCGCTGAAGTCGGCCCTCTTGCAGCGCTCGTCCCAGCGCAGCTTGAAGCTGCCGCGCACCTCGCGCAGCGGCCCGACGGCGGCAATGCGCAGCTCGCGCGCCGCGCGGTCGCAGGCGCCGGCCACCGCGTTCCAGTCGCGCAGGCCGCGCGCGTGCTGCAGCCCGGCGGCGAGCAGGTCGCGCGCGATGTCGATGCCCTGCGCCGAGCCGAGCGTCGTGCCGAGGAAGGAGACGCCCGCCTCGCCGAGCTGGTGTGCCTCGTCGAAGATCGCGACCTCGACGCTCGGCAGCAACTCGGCGACGCCGGTGTCGCGCAGGCTCATGTCGGCGAAGAACAGATGGTGGTTGACGACGACGAGGTCGGCCGCCATCGCCTCGCGCCGCGCCTTCATCACGTGGCAGTCGCGGTATTGCGGGCATTCGGCGCCGAGGCAGTTCTCGCGCGTCGAGGTGACGAGCGGGATCAGGCTCGAGCGCTCGTCGAGGCCGTCGACCTCGGCGAGATCGCCGCTCGCCGTCGTGCGCGCCCAGCGCTCGATGCGTGCCAGCGCGCGCACCGCCCAGCGGTCGGGCAGCAGGCCCGATTCGCGCGCCTGTTCCAGCCGGTGCAGGCACAGATAGCTCGCCCGGCCCTTGAGCAGCGCGGCCGTCACCGGCGCCTGCAGCGCATCGCGCAGGCGCGGCACGTCGCGCAGGAAGAGCTGGTCCTGCAGGCTCTTGGTCGCGGTGCTGACGAGCGCGCGCGCGCCCGACAGCAGCGTCGGCACGAGGTAGGCAAAGGTCTTGCCGACACCGGTGCCGGCCTCGACGACGAGTGCGCTGCGCGACTCGATCGCGGCGGCGACGGCCTGCGCCATCTCCTGCTGCACGCGCCGCGGCGTATAGAGCGAATCGGCAGCCGCGAGCGCGCCGCCAGGCGCGAAGCTGGCGGCGACCGCTTGCTCGAGCGCGCCGCGCCGCGCCGGCGTCATGCCGGCTCGGGCGGCTCGATCTGGCTCTCGAGGTGTGCGATCTGGTCGCGCAGCAGCAGGCGGCGCTTCTTCAGCCGCTGCAGCGCGAGTTCGTCTTCCGGGACCTCGGCAATCGCGTGGTCGATCAGGTTGTCCAGATCGGCGTGCTCGATGCGGAGTTCGATCAGTCGACGATGCGGTGAATGCAGGTTGTCTTCCATCGATTCGCGGGGGGTCCAACGGCTCCGGGAGTGGGCGCAATGCGATTATCCTTGATGACCATGCCAGCCGACACCCCCGATGCCACTTTCGTCCGCCCCTGACATGCCGCGCGCGCCGGCCGCCGCCGACGCCGGCTTCCGGCTCGTCGCCGCGACCGGCATCCACCGCGGCGACCGCGCCTACCAGCAGGACCAGGTGCAGATCTTCGGCCACGCGCATGTCGCCGGCTGCGTGCTCGCCGTGCTCGCCGACGGCATGGGCGGCAAGAGCGGCGGACGCAAGGCGGCCGACCAGGTCATCCTCACCGCGCAGCAGCTCTTCGAGCGCCACGCGCCCCGGCGCGACGACGCCCGCGGCCTGCTCGAGCGGATCGTGATGGAAGCGCACCTGATGATCAAGCTGACGGCGATCACGTCCGAGGAGGAGCCGCACAGCACGCTGGCGGCGTTCCTGATCGGCCCGCAGCGCGGCTGCGACCTGATCCACGCCGGCGATTCGCGCATCTACCACTTCCGCGGCGCCGAGATGGTGAGCCGCACGATCGACCACTCGTACGTGCAGCGCCTCGTCGACGAAGGAACGATCGCCGAGGCCGACGCCAACGCGCACGCTCAGTCCAACCTGCTGACCGGGTGCCTGGGCACCCAGCAGGACCCGCCGCTGGCCGTCAGCCACATCGACCAGCTCGAGTTCGGCGACAGCCTGCTCGCCTGCAGCGACGGCCTGTGGCACTACTTCACGCCGCGCGAACTCGGCGCGATCGTGCACACGCTGGCGCCGCGCGAAGCCAGCGAGATGCTGATCGCCAAGGCGCGCCAGCGCGCGCGCGGCAGCGGGGACAACGTCTCGCTCGCGCTGGTGCGCGTCGAATCGATCGCCGGTTGAGCGTCGCTGCCGAGCGCTACGGCTGCGAGGCTGCGGCTTGCGCGGGCGCGGGTGACGAAGCAGCGGCCGACGGCGACGCCGGTTCGCCCGGTACCGGCAGCGGCGCAGCCTGCTTTTCCTTCTTCGCGTACTCGGCACTGCGGCGCGCCGCCTCCTGCCGGCGCGCCTCGGCCTGCAACTGCTTGAGCGCATAGGCGGCGCGCGCGCTCGCCTCGTTGGCCGCGCGCTGCTGCGGTGAAAGCGGCTCCCTGGCCTGGTGCGCCGGCCTCGCATTCGGCTCGGGCGCCGATGCCTGCCTGTCGGCCGCCGCGCTGCGCCGGGCCTGCGCGTCGCGCGCGCGCTCCTGCGCCTCGCGCTCGCGCTCGGCATCCTCGGCCTGCTTCTGTGCGATCGCCGCGCGCCGTGCGGCGGCGCGCTCCTCGCGCTCGACGTCGTCGATCGCGGTCTCGCGCCGGTCGAGTTCCTTCAGCGTGTCGTGGCGCAGCTTGCGCGCCGCCTCGGCGCACGACGCGACGACGAAGCGGCTGCGGCAATCCTGCATCTGCTGCTCGTAAAGCGCCTGCGCCGCGGAGCGGCTGGCGCCGATCTCCTCACGCAGGCGCGCACGCTCGGCGGGGTCCGCGGGCACCTGGGCCAGCGCCGGCAACGCGCACAGCAGCGCGGCCGTCATCGCGCACCATCGCAGGACATTCATGTCAAAGAAGTATCGACGACGCGCCGCTCCTCGTCGAGGAACGCGGCCGACTGCATCTCGTTCAGGCGCGAGACGGTGCGCGGGAACTCGTGCACCATCGGCCCCTCGGTGTAGAGCCCTTCGGGCGGCGTCGCCGCCGACATGATGAGCTTGACACGGCGGTCGTAGAGCACGTCGATCAGCCACGTGAAGCGCCGCGCTTCGGATGCGAGCCGCGGCGACATCGCCGGCACGTTCGACAGCAGCACGGTGTGAAAGCGGCTCGCCAGCTCGAGGTAGTCGTTCTGCGACCGCGGGCCGCCGCACAGTTGCGCGAAGTCGAACCAGACGACGCCGCCGGCCCGCCGGCGCGAGCGGATCTCGCGATGCTCGATGTGCAGCACCGGGTCGTCGTCGCGCGCTTCGGCAAGCGACTCGAAGGCCTGCGCCATCGCGGCGTCGGCGGCGGGGCCGAGCGGCGTGTGGTAGAGCTGCACCAGCCCGAGCGTGCGGCGCCGGTAGTCGATGCCGTTGTCGACGTCGACGATCTCGAGCTTCTCCTTCAGCAGTTCGATCGCCGGCAGGATGCGGTCGCGGTGCAGGCCGTTCGGGTAGAGGTCGTCGGGGTGGAAGTTCGACGTCGTCACCATGCTGACGCGGTTCGCGAACATCGCGGCGAGCAGCCGGTGCAGGATCATCGCGTCGGTCACGTCGGCGATGTG
>JBDHSE010000260.1:0-4258 GCA_039807955.1 Ideonella sp.
ACATCGGCAACATTGCCGCGTTCGGGCTCGAGCCGCCCGACGAGATCGTGCAGGACATGATCCGCAACCTGCCGCACGCGGCGGGCTACACCGACAGCAAGGGCCTCTTTGCGCCGCGCAAGGCGATCGTCCACTATACGCAGGAAAAGCGCATCGCGGGCGTGACGGTCGACGACGTCTACCTCGGCAACGGCGCGTCCGAGCTGATCGTGATGAGCATGAACGCGCTGCTCGACGACGGCGACGAGGTGCTCGTCCCGGCGCCCGACTACCCGCTGTGGACGGCCGCCGTCGCGCTCTCCGGCGGCAAGGCGGTGCACTACCTGTGCGACGAGCAAAGCGACTGGCTGCCCGACCTCGCCGACATCCGCGCCCGCATCACGCCGGCGACGCGCGCGATCGTCGTCATCAACCCGAACAACCCGACCGGCGCGCTCTACCCCGAAAGCGTGCTGCGCGAGATCGTGCAGATCGCGCGCGAGCACGAGCTGATCGTCTTCGCCGACGAGATCTACGACAAGACGCTCTACGACGGCGCGACGCACACGAGCATCGCCTCGCTCGCCGACGACGTGCTGTTCGTCACCTTCAATGGCCTGTCGAAGAACTACCGCTCGTGCGGCTATCGCGCCGGCTGGATGATCGTCTCCGGCGAGAAGCGCCACGCGGCCGGCTACATCGAGGGCCTGAACATGCTCGCGTCGATGCGGCTGTGCTCGAACACGCCGGGGCAGCTCGCGATCCAGACCGCGCTCGGCGGCTACCAGAGCATCAACGATCTGGTCGCACCGTCCGGCCGGCTGTGCCGCCAGCGCGACCTCGCCCACGCGCTGCTGAGCGAGATCCCCGGCGTCAGCGTCGTCAAGCCGAAGGCGGCGCTCTACATGTTCCCGCGCTTCGACCCCAAGGTCTACCCGATCGCCGACGACCAGCAGTTCGCTTACGACCTGCTCGCGCAGGAGAAGGTGCTCGTCGTGCAGGGCACGGGCTTCAACTGGAAGCAGCCCGACCATGTGCGCGTCGTCTTCCTGCCGAACTCGGACGACCTCGCCGAGGCGATCGGCCGCATCGCGCGCTTCCTCGAGCACTACCGCAAACGCCATTCGCACTGAAGCACCGACCATGACGACCGCACCCACCGCCGCGCCCGCCGAGTCGCGCCGCGACGCCCCGCCGATCCAGGTCGGCCTGCTCGGCGCCGGCACCGTCGGCGCCGGCACCTTCGCCGTGCTGCAGCGCAACCAGGAGGAGATCCGCCGCCGCGCCGGGCGCGGCATCCGCATCGCGATGGTCGCCGACCTCGACACCGCGCGCGCCGAGGCGGTCGCCGGCGGCGCGGCGCAGGTCGTCGCCGACGCGCGCGCCGTGATCGGCAACCCCGCGATCGACATCGTCGTCGAGCTGATCGGCGGCTGTGGCATCGCGCGCACGCTCGTGATGGAGGCGATTGCCGCCGGCAAGCACGTCGTGACTGCGAACAAGGCACTGCTCGCGGTGCACGGCAACGAGATCTTCGCCGCCGCGCACGCGCGCGGCGTGATGATCGCCTTCGAGGGCGCCGTCGCCGGCGGCATTCCGATCATCAAGGCGTTGCGCGAGGGCCTGAGCGCGAACCGGATCGAGTCGATCGCCGGCATCATCAACGGCACGACGAACTTCATCCTCTCCGAAATGCGCGCCAAGGGGCTCGATTTCGGCGCCGTGCTCGCCGAGGCGCAGCGCCTCGGTTACGCCGAGGCCGACCCCAGCTTCGACATCGAGGGGGTGGATGCCGCGCACAAGGTGACGATCATGAGCGCGATCGCGTTCGGCATCCCGATGCAGTTCGACCGCGCCTACGTCGAAGGCATCACGAAGCTGCAGGCGGCCGACATCGGCTACGCCGAGCAGCTCGGCTACCGCATCAAGCTGCTCGGCATCACGAAGCGCACCGATCAAGGCATCGAGCTGCGCGTGCACCCGACGCTCGTTCCCGCCAAGCGGCTGATCGCGAACGTCGAGGGCCCGATGAACGCTGTCCTCGTCAAGGCCGACGCCGTCGGCACGACGCTCTACTACGGCAAGGGGGCGGGCGCCGAGCCGACCGCGTCCGCCGTCGTCGCCGACCTCGTCGACGTCACGCGACTGCACACCGCCGACGCCGCGCATCGCGTGCCGCATCTCGCGTTCCAGCCCGACGCGATGCGCAGCACGCCGATCCTGCCGATGGCGCAGGTCGTCACCGCGTTCTACCTGCGGCTGCAGGTCGCCGATGAGGCCGGCGTCCTCGCCCGCATCACCGCGATCCTCGCCGAGCGCGGCATCTCGATCGACGCGCTGTTGCAGCGCGAGTCGGACGAGGGCGAGAACCAGACCGACGTCATCATCCTCACCCACGACACGCTCGAAGGCCGGATGACCGACGCGATTGCGCGGATGCAGGAACTGCCGACGGTGCTTGCGCCGATCGTGCGGATCCGCAAGGAAGAATTGAGTTGAAGTACATCAGCACGCGCGGCGATGCGACGCCGCGCGCCTTCTGCGACATCCTGCTCGAAGGCCTCGCCCCCGACGGCGGGCTCTACCTGCCGCACCACTATCCGCAGATCGACGCTGCGACGCTAGCGCGCTGGCGCGGGTTGTCTTACGCCGACCTCGCGTTCGAGATCCTCGCGCTCTACATCGACGACATCCCGGCGCCCGACCTGCGCGCGATCGTCGATGCGACGTACACCGAGACGGTCTTCGGCACGCCCGAGATCACGCCGCTGAAAGCGATCGGCGGCGGGCTGTGGCTGCAGGCGCTCTCGAACGGGCCGACGCTCGCGTTCAAGGACATGGCGCTGCAACTGCTCGGCAACCTGTTCGAGTACGAACTGGAGCGCCGCGGCGAGGTCTTGAACATCCTCGGCGCGACCTCGGGCGACACCGGCAGCGCGGCCGAATACGCGCTGCGCGGCAAGCCGATGCTGCGCGTCTTCATGCTCTCGCCGCACGGCCGCATGAGCCCGTTCCAGCAGGCGCAGATGTATTCGCTACAGGACGCGAACATCCACAACATCGCGATCGAGGGCGTGTTCGACGACTGCCAGGACATCGTCAAGGCGGTCTCGAATGACCTCGACTTCAAGCGCCGGCATCGCATCGGCGCCGTCAACTCGATCAACTGGGCGCGCCTGCTGGCGCAGGTCGTCTACTACTTCGCCGGCTACTTCCAGGCGACGCGAACGAACGACGAATCGGTGAGCTTCACGGTGCCGACCGGCAACTTCGGCAATATCTGCGCCGGACACGTCGCACGGATGATGGGGTTGCCGATCCGCCGCCTGGTCGCGGCGACGAACGAGAACGACGTCCTCGACGAGTTCTTCCGCACCGGCAGGTATCGTGTTCGCTCGGCGGCCGAGACGCACGAGACCTCTAGCCCGTCGATGGACATCTCGAAGGCGTCGAACTTCGAGCGCTTCATCTTCGACCTGCTCGGCCGCGACGGCGCGCGGGTGCGCGCCAAGTTCGGCGAGCGCATCGAGCGCGAGGGCGCGTTCAGCCTCGACGCCGCCTCGCGCGCGAAGCTGCCGTCGTTCGGCTTCGCGTCGGGCCGCAGCACGCACGCCGACCGCATCGCGACGATCCGCGATCTGTACAAGAGCCGCGGCGTGCTGATCGACCCGCACACCGCCGACGGCGTGAAGGTCGCGCGCGAACACCTCGAGCCCGGCGTGCCGATGATCGTCCTCGAGACGGCGCAGCCGGCCAAGTTCGCGTCCACCATCGTCGAGGCGCTCGGCATCGAACCGCCCCGTCCGGCGGCGCAGGCCGGCATCGAGAACCTGCCGCGCCGCGTCGTCGTGCTGCCGGCGTCGGTCGACTCCGTCAAGCGCTGCATCGAGCCGGACATGGCATGAAGGTCGTCGGCTTCGCCGGCTGGTCGGGGTCGGGCAAGACGACGCTCGTCGAGGGCGTCATCGCAAGCCTCGTGCTCGCCGGCCAGCGCGTCTCGGTCGTCAAGCACGCGCACCATGATTTCGACATCGACCTGCCGGGCAAGGATTCGTGGCGCCACCGCAAGGCCGGCGCCGGCGAGGTCGTCGTTGCGTCCAACCGCAGGCTCGCGAAGATTCGCGAGTACCCCACCGAGCGGCGGCCGAACGTGCACGACCTTCTCGCCGAACTTTGCGCCTGCGACTGGGCGCTCGTCGAGGGCTTCAAGCACGCCGACCTGCCGAAGATCGAGGTCTGGCGCGCCGCCAACGGCAAGCCGGTGCAGTACCCCGACGAT
>JBDHSE010000261.1:0-4243 GCA_039807955.1 Ideonella sp.
ACCGTCTAGGAACGCGGTGGCCTGTCCTGCCCCCTCTCCCGCTGGGCGGGAGAGGGCTGGGGTGAGGGTGGGCGCGGTCCGCATCGCCCTCACCCCAACCCTCTCCCACAAGTGGGAGAGGGCGCATATCCAATCCATTGAACGCGGTTTGGTATGAGCCGCTGCTGTCCTACGACGGCGGCGCGGCGTCGAAGCGGACGGTCGCGGCGAGCGTCGCGATCGGCTGCCCGCCTTCGGTCGCGACCTCGACGCGCCAGACGGCTTCGCCCGGAGTGCGCGACGCCTCGCTCGCCTTCGCGACGAGGACGTCGCCTTCGCGCGCCGCGTTCAGGTAGGCGACGCGCGTGTCGGCGACCACCGCCGATGCGGCGCCGGCCGCGCATATCGCAGCGCCCGCCGCCGCGTCGGCGAGCGCAAAGATCACGCTGCGCGCACAGGCGCCGGCATCGTCCAGATGCTTCTCGCGCACCTGCAGCGTCGCGGCCGCGCCCGGCGCAGCGATCTCGATGCCGAAGTACGACGCCGGTGCGGCGTCGAACCCGGCATCCGGCAGCAGCGGCTTTGCCTCGCCGCCGCGTGCTGCGCGCAGCCGCCGGCCGTGCCCGACCGCCTTCGCGTGCGCGCCGATCCGCTCGACGAGCGAGGCGATGCCGTCGCCGGTCGTCGCGGTGACGGCAAGCACCGGCGTCTGCCAGCCGCCGTCCGTCGCGAGGCGGCGCAGGTGCGTCATGTGGCGCAGGTCGCGCGCCGTGCTGCGCGCGGCGGGCAAGTCGCCCTTGGTGACGACGAGCAGGTCGGCGATCTCGAGAATGCCGGCCTTGATCGCCTGCACCTCGTCGCCGAGACCCGGCGGGCAGGCGACGATGCAGGTATCTGCGAGGCTCGCGATCTCGACCTCCGACTGCCCGGCGCCGACCGTCTCGACGAGGACGACGTCGTAGCCGGCGGCGTCGAGCAGATCGACGATGCCGCGCGTCGTGCGCGACAGGCCGCCGAGGTGCCCGCGCGATGCGATCGAGCGCACGAAGACATCGGCGTGCTCGCCGTGCTCGCCCATGCGCACCCGGTCGCCGAGCAGCGCGCCGCCGCTGATCGGGCTCGACGGATCGACGGCGACGACGCCGACGCGCGAGCCCTGCGCGACGAACGCACCGATCAGCGCGTTGACGAGCGTCGACTTGCCGGCCCCCGGCGGTCCGGTGAGGCCGACGACGTGCGCGCGGCCGAGGTGCGGCGCGAGCGCACCGCCGAGCGCGCCGGCCTGCGCGCCGCCGCGTTCGATCTGGCTGATGGCGCGCGCGACGGCCGGGCGCTCGCCGGCGAGCACGGCGTCGATCGATGCGGAAAGAGGTCGGGTCGTCACAGGCGGCAGTCCATCCGGAATGCCTGACTTTACCGAACCCGCCGCCATCGCCGGCCGCGCCATCGCGTGCCGCCGCGTCATCGCGGCAACCCGGCGCGCACGGCCCGCGGCGCAGCGCGCGCCGCAGCCCTACTGCGCTGGGATGATCCTCACGTACTGGCTGATGCCGTCACCGCTGTGGACGCCGTTGCCCTTGACGATCTGTTCGCAGCCGAAGCGGTCGCCCGCTGGCAGCGCCTCGCAACGCAGCTTGGCGTTGTCGGCGAGCGTCTGCGGATCGACGCTCGGGATGTTGCCGCCCGACTGGCGCGCCATCTGCAGCGCGGCGCCTGCGTCGCGCAGGCAGTCCTTGCGGCTTTGCGTCGTATCGCCGCTCAGGCAGGCGGCGCGCTGCTGGATATACGCATGTTCGGCCGCGGCGAGCGCTGTCGACGCCGGGGGATGCGAGGCTGCGGCCAGCGCCGGAGCAAGGCAGGCTGCCGATGCGAAGGCTACGAGCGTTCGGCGAACCGTGAAGGGGTGAAGTTGGATGAAGCTCATGACATGTCCTTTCCTGGGCCGCCGCGCACGCCGGCAAACCAAGCCGATGCCGGCGCCCATGAAAAACATCGTAGGCCGCGCTGCCAGCGCATGCAAACGAACGACACGCCGTCGCACGATAGGGCCACCCCGCGCTCAGCGCTGCCGCCGGCGCTTGCGCAGGACGTACCAGGTCGCGATCCGCTCGGCGAGCGTCGCAGGATTCGCGCCGTCTGCCGCCGCGTCGTGCGCCGCGAGGTCGACCTCGCCGCCGCCGGCGCGGTACATCGCGGCGAAGACATCGAGCACCTTCGCCTTCACCATGCCGCGCAGCGGCACGTTGGCCATCAGGCCGTAGGTCGCCGCGCTGCCTTGGCGCGCGAGCGAGGGGTTGGCCTTCACTTCGGCGACTGCTGCCCGCAGGTCGGCGAGGTAGGCGTCGACGCTTTCGAGGTGCTTGGCCGTCACCATCGCGTGCAGCCCTTCGGGAAACTGCAGCCGGTTGATCTGCCAGCCGCGTGCATCCATGCGGTCGCCGACGGCGTAGATGTCGAGCGCCGGGTCGCGCGAGCCGTAGCCGAGCAGCGGGCCCTTCGGGTCGCCGAAGACGCGCAGTTCGGGCATCGCGGCGATGCCCTCTTTCATGCGGTCGAAGGCTTCGATCGTGCGCCGCGCCAGGTCGCGGTAGCCGCTGACGCCGAAGACCTGCAGCGCCGCCCACGCCGCCGCATACGCGCCGCCGGGGCGGGTGCCGAGCAGCGCGGGCGACGCGAAGACGCCGCCCGGCCAGTCGGGGTAGACGAACATCTGGTGCTTCAAGAGATCGAGGTTGCGGTAGGTGATCGTCGAGGCGCCCTTCGCCGAGAAGCCGTACTTGTGGATGTCGGCCGAGATCGAGGTCACGCCCGGCACGCGGTAGTCCCACGCCGGCAGCGCGACGCCGTTCATCGCCATGAACGGCAGGATGAAGCCGCCGACGCAGGCGTCCACATGCAGCGGCACCCGGCGGCGCTGCGCGATCTCGCCAAGTGCCTCGATCGGATCGATCAGTCCGTTCGGGTACTCGGGCGCCGAGCCGAGGATCATCACTGTGTTGCGGTTCACGAGGCGCTCGACCGTCGCCGCGTCGAGCCGGAAATCGGCGTCGCGCTTGACGAGGCGCACCTTCACGCCGAAGTACTCCGACGCCTTGAACCAGGCGACGTGTGCCGTCTCGCACAGGATCATTTCGGGCCGGCGCACGCCGCGCCTGGCGCGGGCGAGGTCGCGATACGTCTTCACCGCGAGCAGGCAGCTCTCGGTGCCGCCCGAAGTGACGACGCCGCAGACTTCTTCGCTACCGTGCAGCAGTTCGGCGACCGCCGCGATGATTTCGTTTTCGAAGCACTTCAGGCTCTTGAATGCGGTCGGGTTCAGGCCGTTGGCCGACGAGTACATCTTGTACGCCGCGGCGAGGAAGTCGGCATGGCCCTCGTCGAGGTAGTAGACGAGGCTCCAGACGCGGCCGTGCTGGTAGTCGGGGTCGGCGCTGCCGAAGGCGGCGAGTTCGCGCAACACCTCGGCCGGGTCGCGGCCGTTCGCGGGCAGTGTCTTCATCGCGTCGGCGCCTTGTGTTCGCCGCGCGCACGGCGCCGGTGCAGCAAGACGACGGCCGCGACGATCGCAACGACGCCGAGCAGCAGCCAGACCTGCGCCTGCTGCAGCGCGGGCAGGATCTCGCGCCAGCGCCCGCCGATGTAGCGCACGCCGAAGACGAGCAGCGGCAGCTCGATCGCCGCCGCCAGGCCGTTGAAGAGGAAGAACACGCGGTATGGAATCTTCAGCGACCCGGCGGCGAAGAAGAGCGCGGTGCGGATGCCCGGCAGGAAGCGGATGACGAAGATCGACGCCGGACCGCCGCGCTGGACGCGGGCCTGCGTCGCCTCGAGCCGCGGCTCGGGCAGGATGCGCGCGAACCAGCGGTGGCGCAGGATGCGCGCCCCGTAGCGATAGCCCCAGTGAAAGATCAGCGCGTCGCCGGCGATCAGCCCGAACCAGGCGACCGCGATCAGCGGCAGCGGCTGCATCACGCCGGTCAGCGTCAGCGCCGCCGCGGCGAGCAGCACGACATCCTCGTTCATCGGCGCGCCGATGCCGCAGGCGACGAGCAGGCCGAAGACGAGCGCGTAGGCCGGCAGGCCCTGCAGCGCCTGCAACTGCTCGAGCCAGCCTTCCATTGGCGCGCGGGCCCGAACGTCGGAGTCGACGGACGGAGGCGCTAGCGCAGGCCGACGCTGCCCTGCAACGCGCGCACCGCGCCGGCGCCGATCGACGCGCCGAAGCGCTTCGCGAGCCGCTCGGCGAGGTTCTCGTGCGGCGTGT
>JBDHSE010000262.1:0-4202 GCA_039807955.1 Ideonella sp.
GCCAGCCGGCGCGCCAGGTTGAGCACGACCCGGCCATGACTGCGTCGTCCGCCCACCATCGCAAACACTTCACCGCGATGGAACTCATGCCGCTCGGGCTGCGCATTCTCCCAATCGAGAAACGCGGCCAGCGTCAGCTCTTGCAGTGGAACGCCCATGGCAGACACCTCCGGGCCCGATTGTGAACGAACGCGGGCATCGCCAGCGAGTTGCGGCCGCACCAGCCCCTGCGCCGCGCGCCCGGGGCGCTGCCTACAATTCGCGCTACCCCGCAGGGCCGCCCATGACGCAAGACGCCGCTTCCTCGACCGACTCCTCGCTCATCGCCGAACGCCGCGAAAAGCTCGCCGCGATTCGCGCGCAGGCTCTGGCTGCCGGCACCGCCGCGTTCCCGAACGACTTCAAGCCCAGGCATCACGCGGCCGAACTGCTGCGCCAGTACGACCCGCTGCCGGCCGAGGAGATCGAGGCGCTCGCGGTGAAGGTGAGCGTCGCCGGGCGGATGATGTTGAAGCGGGTGATGGGCAAGGCGAGCTTTGCGACGTTGCAGGACGGATCGGGGCGCATCCAGTTGTTCGTCACGCGCGACGCGCTCGGCGATGCGGTCTACGAGGCGTTCAAGCATTGGGACCTGGGCGACATCGTCGGCGGCGAGGGGCTGCTGTTCAAGACGCGCACCGGCGAGTTGTCGATACGGCTGAGTTCGCTGCGGCTGCTGACGAAGAGCCTGCGGCCGCTGCCGGACAAGTTCCACGGCATGGCCGACCAAGAGCAGAAGTACCGCCAGCGCTATGTCGACCTGATCACCGACGAGCAGTCGCGTGCGCGTTTCGCGGCGCGCAGCAAGGCGATTTCGTCGATCCGCCAGTTCATGGTCGAGCACCACTTCATGGAAGTGGAGACGCCGATGCTGCACCCGATCCCGGGCGGCGCGAACGCGAAGCCCTTCGTCACGCACCACAACGCGCTCGACCAGGACATGTTCCTGCGCATCGCGCCCGAGCTGTACCTGAAGCGCCTCATCGTCGGCGGCTTCGAGCGGGTGTTCGAGATCAACCGGAGTTTCCGCAACGAGGGCATCTCGGTGCGGCACAACCCCGAGTTCACGATGATGGAGTTCTACGCCGCGTACTGGAACCACCACGACCTGATGGACTTCACCGAGCAGGTGCTGCGCCACGCGGCGCGCCAGGCGACGGGGTCGGCGCGGGTGACGTATGGCGGGCGCGAGGTCGATCTCGAGCGGCCGTTCGCGCGGCTGAGGGTGCGCGACGCGCTCGTCGTCCACGCCGGCTTGAGCGAAGCCGAGGCCGGCGACGCCGCCGTGCTGCGCTCGCGGATGAAATCGCTCGGCCACGAGGCGCCGGCGCACTGGAAGCTGCCGGAGCTGCAGTTCGGCCTCTTCGAAGCGGCGGTCGAGGAAAAGCTCTGGCAGCCGACCTTCATCATCGACTATCCGGTCGAGGTCTCGCCGCTGGCGCGCGCGTCGGATGCTGACCCTTCGGTGACCGAGCGCTTCGAGCTCTTCATCACCGGCCGCGAGTACGCCAACGGCTTCTCGGAGCTGAACGACGCCGAGGACCAGGCGGCGCGCTTCCTGTCGCAGGCGGCGGCCAAGGAGGCGGGCGACGAGGAGGCGATGTACTACGACGCCGACTTCATCCGCGCGCTCGAGTACGGCATGCCGCCGACCGGCGGCTGCGGCATCGGCATCGACCGCCTCATCATGCTGCTGACCGACAGCCCGAGCATCCGCGACGTGATCCTCTTCCCGTCGCTGCGCAAGGAAGGCGGCGTCTGATTCTTCCGGTGCGTCGGGCTTGCGAATAGAGTGTCGTCGCCATGCGTCACCTGACCGACCTGCAAGCGATCCACGCCGAGCTGTGGCGTCAGCTCGAAGTCGCCACCGCGGGCAAGGACCACCCCTGGCGCACGCCAGTGCTGGCGACGATCAACGGCCACCTCGCCGATGCCCGCGTCGTCGTGCTGCGCGAGATCGACGAGCGCGAGAAGAAGTTCCTGATCTACACCGACGAGCGCGCGGCCAAGGTGCCGCAGTTGCTCAATCATCCGGTCGGCACGCTCGTGATGTGGTCGGCCGAGATCGGCTGGCAGTTGCGCTGCCGGGTGCACCTCGCGCTCGAGATGACGGGGCTGGCGGCGTCGTCGCGCTGGGCGCGGATCAAGCTCTCGCCCGCGGCGCAGGACTACCTCTCGCCGCTGCCGCCCGGCGCGCCGCTCGAGGGCGGCGCGGCGCCGACGCACGAGGCGATCACGCGCGACTACTTCTCCGTCATCAGCGCCAAGGTGCTGTCGATCGACTGGCTCGAGCTGCACGAAGAGGGCCACCGCCGCGCGCGCTTCGAAGGCACGTCGGCGCGCTGGCTGCAGCCGTGAACATACGGCCGACGCTATCGATCGTTGTCATGCGGGCGAACGCAACTTTGCATCAGGTGCCTCAACGCGCCCGGCGCGCCCCGCGTTGCATGAAGCGGTGCCGGGGGCGGCATCTGTCGGCGAAGGTGGGAGCGCGGCAGCGCGGTTGACCCTCACCCCAACCCTCTCCCGCACGCGGGAGAGGGAGCAAGCCAACGCCATCTCCCGCACGCGGGAGATGGGGCAGGCCAACGCCCTCTTTCGTGTGCGGGAGAGTGAGCAGGCCAACGCCGTCCCCCCGCGCGCGGCCGAGGCAGCAGGCCAACTCCCCTTTGGGGGAGAGGGCCGGGGTGAGGGGACCCTGCCAGGCGGGCCGGCGCCGAACGTTCTGCTCGGTCTGCTGTTTCGCGTCAGCGGTGCTTGAAAACCGGCGCGCGCTTGTTGACGAAGGCGTCCATGCCTTCCTTCTGATCCTCGGTCGCGAACAGCGCGTGGAAGGTGCGCCGCTCGAAGAGCATGCCTTCGGCGAGCGGCGACTCGAACGCGCGGTTCACGCACTCCTTGGCGAGGGCGACGCTCGGCGCGCTCATCGCGCAGATCGTCGCCGCCGCGGCGAGCGCCGCCTCCAGCAGTTCAGCTGCCGGCACGACGCGCGAGACGAGGCCGGCGCGTTCGGCCTCGGCGGCGTCCATCATGCGGCTCGTCAGCACCATATCCATCGCCTTCGCCTTGCCGACGGCGCGCGGCAGGCGCTGCGTGCCACCGGCGCCGGGGATGACGCCGAGCTTGATCTCGGGCTGGCCGAACTTGGCGTTGTCGGCGGCGATGATGAAGTCGCACATCATCGCCAGCTCGCAGCCGCCGCCGAGCGCGAAGCCGGCGACGGCCGCGATCACCGGCTTCCTGATGCGCCGGATCGTCTCCCAGTTGCGCGTGATGAAGTCGCGCTTCAGGGCATCGGCGTAGGTCAAGGTCGCCATCGCGCCGATGTCGGCGCCCGCGGCGAACGCCTTCTCGCTGCCGGTGATGACGATGCAGCCGATGGCGTCGTCGGCGTCGAAGGCGAGCAGCGCGGCGCCGAGCTCGTCCATCAGCGCGTCGTTCAGCGCGTTGAGCTGCTTCGGGCGGTTGAGCGTGACGAGGCCGGTCTTGCGCGGGCCGTCGCCGCGGGTCTCGACGAGGATGAATTCGGTCGCCATGGCGTGTGCTCCTTTCGTTTCGATGTCCGATCCTACTGCGCCGCGATCTCCGGCCGGCGCGCGATGACGAGGTCGACGTAGGTCTGCGGGTCCTGCTCGATGCGGATGCGCACCGGCAGGTAGCGCAGCTGCGGCGCATACCAGATCTCGGCCTTCAGCACGTTGCCGCGGTCCTTGATGTCGCGCGGCATCAGGTGCACGGTGTCGAGCACGCCGAACGGCGTCTGCGTTTGCTCGGGCCCGATCACGTCGTAGGTGAAGAGGCCGACGCGGTTGCGCAGCGCGATCAGGATGTCGATCGCGTTGCCCGTCTCGAGCAGCTCCGGGTGCGTCGTGAAGTGCGCCGCGAGCTGGATGAACTGGCTCGCCGCGTCCTGCACGTCGGACGCGCGCGGCAGCGTCACGCCATTGGGCAGCGCGATCTCGTCGGGGCCGAAGAGGATCGTCACGCGCCGGGGCGGGCGCAGCAGGACGCGCGTGTCCTCGTCGTAGCGGGTCGGATACAGGCTGTCGCCGACGAGTTCGCCCTCGCTGCTCATGCGGCGCGTGAAGATCGGCGCGAAGCGCGCGCCGACGCCGATGTCGATGTGCACCTGGTAGCGCGTGCCGACGCGCACCCACTCCACC
>JBDHSE010000263.1:0-4200 GCA_039807955.1 Ideonella sp.
TCGTGCTGATCGGCTTCGTCCTCGGCGGGGCCGACATCGCGCTGACGATCTGGAACGTCCGCCCGCTGCCGCTGCACGCCGCGTTCGTCGCCGTGAGCCTCGTCTTCCTGCTGCTGACGGCCCTGCTCGGGATCGCGCTGGCGCTGAACTTCGTGCTGCCCGAGAGGCCCGAATTCCTGCTGCGCCTGAGCGGCTCGGGCGTCAGCCTGCACATGGCGGCCGGGCTCGGCGGCTGGTTCACGCTGACGGTGATGGGCGTGAGCTACCGGCTGCTGTCGATGTTCATGCTCGCGCCCGACGAGCCGCGGCGCAGCACGTACGCGGCGCTCATTCTCACGGCCGGCGGCCTCGCGCTGCTGATCGCAAGCGGCCTCGTCCAGCTCGAGGGCGGCCCGGCCGAAGTCTGGGCGACGCGCATCGGCGTCGCCGCGACCGGCGCCGGCGTCGTCTGCTACCTCGCCGACATCGTCGAGTTCTACCGCACGCGCAGCCGCAAGCTGCTCGAGTTGAACAGCGTGACGGCCGCGATCGCGCTCGTCGTCATCGCGGCGGCGATCGTGATCGGCATCGTCCTCGCGCCGCTCGGCCTGCTCGGCCAGTACGCGGCGGCGGTCGGCTACCTCTTCCTCTTCGGCGGGCTGACCGGGCTGGGTTTAAGCCAGCTCTACAAGATCGTGCCGTTCATGACGTGGCTCGAGGTCTTCGGCAAGAAGCTCGGCAAGGGGCCGGTGCCGCGCGTGCAGGACCTCGTCAAGGAGTCCCGCGCCAGGCCCTGGTTCATCGCCTACTTCGCGACGACGGCGGTCGCGTCGATCGCGATCGCCGCCGAGAGCGCGACGCTGTTCCGCATCGCCGCCACCGTGCAACTGCTCGCGACGGCGGTGATCGTCGTCGAGCTGTGGCGCGCCCGCCACCCCGACCCGAACCTGAAGCCGACCCTGTCGCGCCCGCCGGGGATGCCCCCGCTGAAGGCGAAGAAGAAGCCCGAGACGCCGGTGGCCGCGGCCGTCGCCCCGCCGGCAGCCGCGGTGCCCGCAACCCATTCCACGCAAGGAGAATGACATGACGATTGCACCCCAGACGCTCGACGTACGCCCGATCCTGAAGGCCGGCGGCGAGCCCTTCCCCCAGATCATGCAGGCGATCGCCAAGCTCCAGGACGGGCAGGCCCTGCGGCTGCTTGCGACGTTCAAGCCCGAGCCGCTGTTCGCCGTGATGAAGAACAAGGGCTATTCGCACTGCGAGAAGGCGCTCGACGGCGGCGACTGGGAGGTGATCTTCACGCCCGCAACGGCCGCGCAGGCAGCCGACGCCAAGCCCGTAGCAGCGTCCAAGCCCGGCCAGGACGACCCGACCGGCTGGCCCGAACCGAGCCACAAGATCGACAACCGCGGCCTGATGCCGCCCGAGCCGATGGTGATCACGATGGAAGCCGTCGAGAACATGGAGGCCGGCGAAGTCCTCGAGTGCCTCTACGACCGCGAGCCGCTGCTGCTGTACCCCGAACTGCAGACCCGCGGCCACTTCGCGCACTGCGAGAAGCTCGGGCCTAGCGAGTACCGGGTCCGCATTCGTGTCGGTAGCGGGAGCGCAGCATGAGCGGGCCGACGACCGAAGAAATGCTCGAGGCGTTGAAGGACGTTTTCGACCCCGAGCTCGGCTACAACATCGTCGACCTCGGCCTCGTCTACGGCGCGAAGATGCAGGACAAGGCGGCGATGATCACGATGACGCTGACGACGCCGGGCTGCCCGGCGTCCGACGTGATCCAGGCCGGCGTGCGCCAGCGCCTGGAGGAAGTGCCCGGGGTCGAAGTCGTCGACATCGAGCTCGTCTGGGAGCCGCCGTGGAGCCCGCTGTCGATGACGCAGGTCGCGAAGGACCACTTCGGCGTCGAAGACGAGTAGGCGCCGCGATGTCCGACACGACCCCGACCGCGGCGCCCGATTCAACAGCGCAAGGCGCGGACGCCGCGATTGCGACGCTCAACCGCCTCTTCGTGCAGGCGCTGGTGAGAATCGGCAAGTGCGGCGATGCGAACGACATCGACGCCGCCTGCCGCCTCGCGGCGCAGGGCTGGTCGGCGCTGCGCCACGACTGGCCGCGCGAAGCCGAGCGCCTGAACGGCGTGATGCACAGCTTGACTGGTCCCAGGCATACCAGGCCGGCCCGCAAGGGCCCGTAAATGACTGAAACGCAAGCACCCTCAGCAACCCAAACCCCAACCGAAAGGAAGCAAGGCCATGAGCGATAGCGAAAACCTCGATGTGCGCAAACTGATCCCGATGGAACGCCACCGGACGATCTTCGCCACCTGGAACGGCCTGGCCGCCGGCAAGAGCTTCGTGCTCATCAACGACCACGACCCGAAGCCGCTGTACTACCAGTTCGACGCCGAGCACAAGGGCAAATTCAGCTGGGACTACCTCGAGTCCGGCCCGGAAGTCTGGCGCGTGCGGATCGGCAAGACCGCCTGAGCGCAGCCGGATCGGGCGCGCCGGCTGCGGCGCGCCTCGATCCGGCGATCCACGACGCGCGCCAGCCAGCCGCCGCACCC
Organism: Ideonella sp.; assembly: GCA_039807955.1. Classification (GTDB taxonomy): domain Bacteria; phylum Pseudomonadota; class Gammaproteobacteria; order Burkholderiales; family Burkholderiaceae_C; genus CAIKUF01. Next base: position 2,558 of record JBDHSE010000263.1, read on the forward strand.
GGCAGGCGTTGCCAGGCGCGTGACGGCCGCCTTCAGGCGGCCGTCTTGTCGGTATTCGCGAGCGCGCGCGCAACCTCGTGCGCGCCCTGCCCCGAACCGTTCTCGGGCACGAACTCGTCTTCGCGATCGGTCACGTCGCTGAGCACCTTCGCGAGCCGCTCGGGCGCCTGATCGTCGAGGCCGATCCACGCGCCCTGCGTCAGCGTGATGTGCGCCGCCTCGACGCTGCCGGCGCCGGCGCACAGGATGGTCCGCGTCGGCGCGCTGTCGGCGGCCAGCACGAGCATCGCCGGCACGACCGCCTCGGGGCCGATCGCATCGAGCACGTCCTGCGGCAGCAGGCCCTGCGTCATGCGCGTCGCCGCGGTCGGCGCGAGGCAGTTGACGCGGATGTCGTGCTTCGCGCCCTCGAGGCCCAGCGTCTGCATGAAGCCGACGAGGGCGAGCTTGGCGGCACCGTAGTTCGTCTGGCCGTAGTTGCCGTAGAGGCCGGTCGACGACGTCGTCATCACGATGCGGCCGTAGTTCTGCGCCTGCATGATCGGCCACACCGCCTTCGCGCAGTGCACGGCGCCCATCAGATGGACGTCGACGACGGTGCGAAAGTCGGCCAGGTCCATCTTCGCGAAGGTCTTGTCGCGCAGGATGCCGGCGTTGGCGACGAGCACGTCGACGCGGCCCCAGGCGTCCATCGCCTGCGCGACCATTGCCTGCACGGCGTCGAAGTCGGTCACCGACGCGGCGTTGGCGATCGCCTCGCCGCCGGCGGCGCGGATCTCGGCGACGACCGCCTCGGCGGCGCTTGCCGAGCCGCCGCTGCCGTCGCGCGCGCCGCCCAGATCGTTGACGACGACGCGCGCGCCGCGTGCGGCGAGCGCGAGTGCGTGGGCGCGGCCCAGGCCGCCGCCGGCGCCGGTGACGATCGCGACCCGGCCCTTGAAATCGATGCTCATCGGAGTAGTCCTGTCTGAAAGTGAGTGTCGTGGTTCATGGAAGAATGCGTCTCGCGCAGGCGCGCGGCGCCGGGCGGCATGATAAGAGCGACAGCGTGCGCCACGCTTACGCCATGCTCCAAAACAAGGAATTCGTCCATGAACCAGAAAGCCCGTGCCGTCGTCTGCCGCGAAATCGATCGCCCGGTCGTCGTCGAGGACATCGTCGTCGAGGCGCCGCGGCGCGGCGAGGTGATGATCAAGCTCGCCGCCTGCGGCGTCTGCCACAGCGACCTGTCGGCGACGAACGGCACGATCCCGTTCCCGCCGCCGCTCGTCCTCGGCCACGAGGGGGCCGGGACCGTCGTCCAGGTCGGTGAAGGCGTGACCGACTTCGCCGTCGGCGACGCGGCGATCAGCTCGTTCGTCAACATGTGCGGCAAGTGCCGCTACTGCGTCACCGGCCGCCCGCAACTGTGCGACCAGGCGGCGAAGACGCTCTTCACGCTGCCCGACGGCAGCGTGCGAACGAAGGACGCCGCCGGCCGGCCGCTCAACGTCTTCTCGGGCTGCGGCGTGATGGCCGAGTACGCGACGCTGCACACCGACAACCTCGTCAAGGTCGGCCACGACGTCGCGCTCGACTGCTGCGCCCTCGTCTCGTGCGGCGTGATGACGGGCGTCGGCGCGGCGTGCAACACGGCGAAGGTG
>JBDHSE010000264.1:0-4173 GCA_039807955.1 Ideonella sp.
AAGACCGACGCGATCGACGCCACGTTGAGGACGCCCGACGCGGCGACGATCATGAAGATCGCGAACACGTGCGGCAGCCCCCAGACGATCTGGTTCGTCATGCCGGTCGCGATATGGCCGCGCGACTCCATCACGTGTGCGGCGGCGAGGCCGAGCGCGGTAACGGCAACGCCGGCCGCAATCACGAGCCAGTAGGCGCGCGGGTCGCGATCGATCGGGCCTGCCATCACAGCCCCTCGTAGCGAACGCCGGGGTCGAGCCGCAGGTCGGCTCGCAACGGCTTGCTCGCGACTTCGCGCACGCGGCGCGCGATCTCGCTTGCTGGATCGTTCAGGTCGCCGAACACGATCGCGCCGTGGCCGGCGCCCGCGCAGGCCTCGGCGCAGGCGGTCGTCTTCTCGCCGCGGTCGATGCGCTGCACGCACAGCGTGCACGACTCGACCGTGCCCTTGCCGCGCGGCACGTCGGGCAACTGGTTCGTGATCTCCTCGTGCACGAACGAGCGCGCCTTGTGCGGGCACGCCATCATGCAGTAGCGGCAGCCGATGCAGGTATGGCGATCGACGAGGACGATGCCGTCGGCGCGCTTGAACGACGCGCCGGTCGGGCACACATCGACGCACGGCGGCTCGGCGCAGTGCTGGCACATCACCGGCAGCGACGCCCGGCGGCCGGTCGCGATCTCCTCGAGCTCGACCTTGCGGATCCACTGCGAATCGGTCGGCGCCGTGCCGCCGGACAGGCCGTTTTCCTTGTTGCAGGCGGTGACGCAGGCGTCGCAGCCGGTCGCGCACTTGGCGGTGTCGATCAGCATGCCCCAGCGCACCTTGGGGTTCGCGCCGCTGCTTGCCGCCTGCGCGACCTCGACCAACTGGATGCCGGGGGCGAGCATCGCGCCGGCGATGCCGGCGGCGGCGACCCCGATGAAGCCGCGCCGCGAAGGCGACGGCGACGGCGATTGGCTTTCGGCCTGAGGCGCGGCGTCGTTCATCGCAGTTGCGCGACCTTCGCGCGCGGCTTGGCGCTGTGGCATTCGAAGCAGTCGATCTTGACTGCTGCGTAGCTGTGGCAGCTGACGCAGAAGTCGCCCGCCGCGGCGGCGACGCTGCCGGTTGCGGCGCTGGCGTGGCAGTCGACGCAGCCCTTCAGGCTCGCCTTCGCGCCGCGGATGCCCTGGTGCACCGTCTCGTCGCGTTGGTGCTTCAGCATGCTCGGATGCTCGCGGCGCATCGTCGCCGGATCGGCGATGCACTGCGTGCCGGCGCGCGCGGGCTCGATCGTCGGCAGCGGCACGCGCGAATCGCCGGCCAGCGCGAGCGCCGCCGCGAGCAACAGCACGACGGCAAACCCGACCTTCAGCCACAGCCAGGCGCGGCAGCGCATCGCGTCACTACTCCCCGAGCCCCATCTGGATGTAGCCGGTCGGGCAGACATCCTTGCAGATGTGGCAACCGATGCACTTCGCGTAGTCGGTATCGACGTAGCGGCCGGTCGTCGCCTTCGCCTTCGGCACCTTGAAGACGGCCGTCTGCGGGCAGTAGACGACGCAGTTGTCGCACTCGAAGCACAGGCCGCAGCTCATGCAGCGCTTGGCCTCGGCGACCACTTCCGCTTCGGTGAGCGCCAGCACGCGCTCCTCGAAGTTGTTGAGCGCCTGCTCGGCGCTGAGCGTGACCATCTTGCGCTTGTTGCGCGCGTTGTACGGGAAGTGGCCGAGGAACAGTTCCTCGTGCGGGATCACGTAGCGGTCGGAGCGGTTCTCGTAGTTGTGGATCGCGCCGTTGCTGCGGTCGGTGCCCCAGATCGGCTCGTGCACCTCGCCGACCGGCATGCCCTTCTCGATCAGCTTGCGGTTGAGGTCCCAGGTGTGGACGTCGATCTTCGGCCGCTTGCCCAGCGGCTCGCCGTGCAGGTGGCGGTCGATGCCGTCGGCGGCGATCGCGCCGTGGCCGATCGCCGTCGTCAGCAGGTGCGGGCGGACGACGTCGCCGCCGACGAACATCCCCGGCTCGCCCTGCACCTGGTAGTTCTTGTCGGCCGTGATGCCGCCGCGGCCGTTGTTCAAGCCCTCGAGACCGGTGAAGTCGACCGCCTGGCCGATCGCCGAGACGATGAGGTCGGCCGTAATGTCTTCCTCGGTGCCCTCGATGTGCTTGATCTCGAGCTTGCCGCCGGCGATCTTCGCCTCGCACTGGATGACGCGCAGCGCGACGGCACGGCCGCTCGCGTCGCGCAGCACGGCGAGCGGCGCCAGCCCGCCGCGGATCGCGATGCCTTCGGCGAGCGCATGCTCGACCTCGTGGCGGCTCGCCTGCATCTTGTCGATCGCGAAGATCGAGGTCAGCGTCACTTCGGCGCCCTGGCGCGCCGAGACGGCGGCGACATCGTGCGCGGTGTGGCCGGCAATGACGTTCTCGGGCCGGTCGGCGTCGTGCACGTGATCGATGTGGCCGAGGCGGCGCGCGACGCTCGCGACGTCGATCGACGTGTCGCCGCCGCCGACGACGACGACGCGCTTGCCGACGTGCAGCATGCGCCCGTCGTTGAACGCCTTCAGGAACGCCGTCGCGGTGACGCAGTTCGGCGCCTCGGCGCCCTCGACCGGCAGCGGCCGGCCCGATTGCGCGCCCAGGCCGAGGAAGACGGCGTCGAACGTCGCGCGGATCTCGGCTATCGTGATGTCGGTGCCGATGCGAACGTTGTTGCGCACCGCGACGCCGAGATCGAGGATGCGCGCGATCTCGGCGTCGAGCACGGCGCGCGGGGTGCGAAAGCCGGGGATGCCGTAGCGCATCATGCCGCCGAGCTCGGCGCGCTCGTCGAAGATCGTCACCGCGTGGCCCTTGCGCGCGAGCTGGTAGGCGGCCGACAGCCCCGCCGGCCCGCCGCCGATGACGGCGACCGTCTTGCCGCTTTGCTTCTCGGCCTTCGGGTAGGCGAGCTGGTTTGCGATCGCGTATTCGCCGAGGAAGTGCTCGACCGAGTTGATGCCGACGAAGTCCTCGACCTCGTTGCGGTTGCAGCCCGACTCGCACGGCGCCGGGCAGACGCGCCCCATCACCGACGGGAACGGGTTCGCTTCGGTCAGCCGCCGCCAGGCGTACTCCTGCCACGGCATGCCGGCGGGCGGCTTCTCGATGCCGCGCACGATGTTGAGATAGCTGCGGATGTCCTCGCCCGACGGGCAGCTCGCCTGGCACGGCGGCGTGCTCTGGACGTAGGTCGGGCACTTGTGCGAATGGTCGGCGTCGAAAATCTCGGCCTGCCAGTCGGTCGGGATGTGATCGCCGTCCCTGAAGCGGCGGAACGTGAGCTTCTCGCTCTTCGCGGAGCCGGGGATCGCAGCCATTCGTATGCCCTCCTTCAGTTCGGCTCGCCGAGCCGGATCGCGTTGCCGACGAGCTGATGGACGCCGCCGATCATGCTCATGTCGAAGCCGTAGTACGGCAGCACCTTCGAGAACTGCGCCTTGCAGATCGCGCAGATCGCCGCCATGAAATTGACGCCGTGCGCGTCGACGACGTGCTTCAGCGCCTCCATCCGCGGCAGCGCGCCCTTGACGCGAACTTCCATCAGGTCGTCGGTCAAAAGGCCGCCGCCACCGCCGCAGCAGAACGTCGCCTCGTGCGTCGTTCCGGGCGCCATGTCGTGGAAATGGTTCGCGACCGCCTTGATGATCTCGCGCGGGATGACGAACTGGCCGCCCGGCATGCTGCCCATGCGCGACGCGCGGGCGACGTTGCACGAGTCATGGAAGGTGACGATGCGGGCGTCGTTCTTCTCCTTGTCGAACTTGAGCGCCCCGGCGCGGATCAGGTCGTACGTCAGCTCGCAGATGTGCTGCGGTACCGGGTAGCGCGCATCGAGCCAGTCGAACGGGCCGATCAGCGTGTTCCAGAAGCTGTACGCGACGCGCCAGGCGTGGCCGCATTCGCCGACGACGATGCGCTTGACGCGCAGGCGCTCGGCCTCCTCGCGCACGCGCAGCGAGATCTTCTTCATCTGCTCGTAGTTGCCGATGAAGAGCGCGAAGTTGGCCGCCTCGCTCGCCTTGGAACTGAGCGTCCAGCTGATGCCGGCGGCGTGGAAGACCTTCGCGTAGCCGATCAGGCTCTCGACGTGCGGCTCGGAGAAGAAGTCGGCGCTCGGCGTGATCAGCAGCACCTCGGCGCC
>JBDHSE010000265.1:0-4163 GCA_039807955.1 Ideonella sp.
CGAGCACGCCCGCCGTGACGCGCGGCGCACCGCCGCCATCGCCGCCGCCGCCGCCGAGCACGCCCGCCGTGCTGCCGCCGTGCGTGCTGCGCGAGCGGCGGATGAAGGGGCGCAGATCGACCTCGGGCAGCACGCGCTGCTGCACCAGCCAGCGGTTCGTGTCGTGGTACGCCTCTTCGGTGAAGTGAGCGAACTCGTCGTGCAGCACGTCCTGCAGCACGCGCCAGGTGTCGTGATTCAGCCCCGCAGCCTGCCAGGCCGACGCGACGATGCGCGCCAGCACATGCGGGCGCAGCACGTCGCCCGCATCGAGTTCGTCGCGCCGCTCGAGCGAGAGCATGCGCGAGCGCAGGTCGGTGAACTCCCACGACGCCCGGTCCATCATCGCCAGCGCGAGGCGCGAACTCAGGATCTCGTTCTCGATCGTGTCGTTGTCGACGAGCGTCATCGCCGCGGCGCGGCCCGGCGGCGGCAGATCGCCGGTGCGCGAGGCGGTCATCCCGCCGCCCGCGAGCGCCGCTTGCAGCTGGCGCGTGATCCCCATCTGCCAGGCCGGGATCGCCTTTTGCAGGTCGAGCACGACGTCGCGCCGCTTGTACTGCACGGCCGGCTCGGCGGCCCGATCGAGCATCAGCCTTGCGCCGTCGGCGACCGCCTTGACGACACCCGGCACGCCGCGCAGCAGGCCCTCGACATAACCGCGCCGCGCCTTCGCGGCCAGTGCGATCGGGTCGGCAGGGGGCGCCATGACGTTGCGGGCTGCGTGGGTCGGCGGGGCGGTGCGGCCACTCTATACCACGGCACCCGCGTTCGGATCGTTGCGGTCGATGTCCTTCGTTGATGTATGTACAAGGTCCTCGCGTTTGACGCCGAGCCACATCGCGATCGCGGCGGCGACGAACACCGACGAGTAGATGCCGAACAGGATGCCTACCGTCAGCGCGAGCGCGAAGTAGTGCAGCGTCGCGCCGCCGAAGATCAGCATCGACAGCACCATCATCTGCGTCGAGCCGTGGGTGATGACGGTGCGGCTCATCGTGCTCGTGATCGCGTGGTCGATGACCTCGTGCGGTGTGAGCTTGCGATAGCGCCGGAAAGCCTCGCGGATGCGGTCGAAGATGACGACCGACTCGTTGACCGAGTAGCCCAGCACGGCGAGCACCGCCGCCAGCACCGACAGCGAGAACTCCCACTGGAAGAACGCGAAGAAGCCGAGGATGATGACGACGTCGTGCAGGTTGGCGATGATCGCCGCGACCGAGAACTTCCACTCGAAACGAAACGCGAGGTAGATCATGATGCCGACGATCGTCGCCGCGAGCGCATAGGCGCCGTCGCGCGCGAGTTCGGAGCCGACCTGCGGGCCGACGAACTCGCTGCGCTGCAGGTGCACCGGCTCTGCCCCCGCCGCGTTGCACGCCGACTTGCTGATCGCCTCGCCCTTGTCGCTGACGAGTTGCTGCGTCGACACCGTGCCGCCCTCGGCGGCGCACAGCGTGGCGAAGACGCGCGCGACGACCTCGGCCTGCTTGATGTCCTGGTGCAGTGGTAGGCGGATCAGGACGTCGCGCGGCGTGCCGAAGTTCTGCACCTGCACGTCACCGAAGCCGAGCTTGTCGAGTTCGGCGCGCACCTTGGGCAGGTCGGCGGCCTGCGCGTAGCTCACCTCGACCACGGTGCCGCCGGTGAACTCGATCGACAGGTGCAGGCCGCGCGTCGCGAGGAAGAAGACGGCCGCGACGAAGGTGATGATCGAGATCGCGTTGAACACCAACGCGTGGCGCATGAACGGGATGTCGCGCTTGATGCGGAAAAACTCCATATCCCTCTTCCTTATGTTGGAGTTTTCAGTGAAGGCTCACATCTGCGCGAAGCGCATGTGAAGCCGAAACAAAAAACTCCATGACTTCCCCCTCAGCCCTTGGCCGCCGGTGTGGCGGCGCCGTCGGGCCGCCAGATCTGGCCGATCGAAACCGACTTCAGCTTCTTCCTGCGGCCGTACCAGAGGTTGACGAGGCCGCGCGAGAAGAACACCGACGAGAACATCGACGTCATGATGCCGAGGCAGTGGACGACGGCGAAGCCGCGCACCGGGCCGGAGCCGAAGGTCAAGAGCGCGAGACCGGCGATCAGCGTCGTCACGTTGGAGTCGAGGATCGTCGCCCAGGCCCGCTCGTAGCCGACGTTGATCGCCATCTGCGGCGCCATGCCGGCGCGCAACTCCTCGCGCACGCGCTCGTTGATCAGCACGTTGGAGTCGATCGCCATGCCGAGCGTGAGCGCGATCGCCGCGATGCCGGGCAGCGTCAACGTCGCCTGCAGCATCGACAGCAGCGCGATCAGCAGCAGCAGGTTGACGGCCAGCGCGATCGACGAGAACACGCCGAACAGGCCGTAGTACAGCATCATGAAGCCGGTCACCGCGCAAAAGCCCCAGATCACGCTGTGGAAGCCCTTGGCGATGTTCTCGGCGCCGAGGCTCGGGCCGATCGTGCGCTCCTCGATGATCTCCATCGGCGCGGCGAGCGATCCGGCGCGCAGCAGCAGCGCCGTGTCGTGCGCCTCGGTCGTCGTCATCGAGCCCGAGATCTGGACCCGCCCGCCGCCGATCTCGCTGCGGATCACCGGCGCGGTGACGACCTCGCCCTTGCCCTTCTCGAACAGGATGATCGCCATGCGCTTGCCGATGTTCTCGCGCGTCACGTCGCGAAAGATGCGCGAGCCCTTCTCGTCGAGCGTGAGGTGGACGGCCGGCTGCTGCTGGTCGTCGAAGCCGGGCTGCGCGTCGCGCAGGTTCTCGCCGGTCAGGATCACCTGGCGCTTGACGATCAGCGGCGGCGCGCCGCGCTGCGTGAAGCGCTCGTCGCCGAACGGCACCGGGCCGGTGCCCGCCGCGGCGGCCGCCGCCTCGGCGCTTTCGTCGACCATCCGCACCTCGAGCGTCGCGGTGCGGCCGATGATGTCCTTCGCCTTGGCCGTGTCCTGCACGCCGGGGAGCTGGACGACGACGCGGTCGGCGCCCTGCTGCTGGATCACCGGCTCGGCGACGCCGAGCTCGTTGACGCGGTTGTGCAGCGTCGTGATGTTCTGCTTGATCGCCGCCTCCTGCACCGCGAGCGCCGCCGCCGGCTTGAGCTCGCCGCGCAGCGCGATCTGCGTGCCCTGCGTCGCCTCGGTCCACACCATGTCGGGCAGCTGGTCGGCGAGCAGGTTGCGCGCCGCGGCGAGCGTCTCGGTGTCGCGAAAGCGGATCTCGACGGCGTTGCCTTCGCGCGTGATGCCGGCATGGCGGATGTTCTTGTCGCGCAACATCGTGCGCACGTCGCCGGCGACGGCCTCGGCCTTCCTCGTCAGCGCCGACTTCATGTCGACCTGCATCAGGAAGTGCACGCCGCCGCGCAGGTCCAGGCCGAGGTACATCGGCATCGCGTGCAGCGCGGTGAGCGCCGCCGGCGAGCGTGACAGCAGGTTCAAGGCGACGATGTAGTCGGCGTCCTCGGGGTTCGGGTTCAGCGCGCGCGACAGCGCGTCCTTCGCCTTGGCCTGCAGCTCGATGTTCTCGAAGCGCGCCTTGACCGAGTTGCCGTCGAACTGGACGAGATCGGCCTTCAGCCCCGCGGCCGAGAGGATGCCTTCGACGCGCTGCACGAAGTCCGGCTCGATCTTGACGGTCGCGCGCCCGCTCGAGACCTGCACCGCCGGCGCCTCGCCGTAGAAATTGGGCAGCGTGTAGACGAGCCCGACGAGCAGCGCGACGGCGAGGATCGCGTACTTCCACAGGGGGTATCGGTTCATGGCACCTCGGCTGGCTGATGCCGGTGCGGTGCCGGATCGCACACCGCCCGCATCGATGAGGGTTCATCGGCCCCGTGCCGCGGCGCGCCGGCCGCAGGCGCGGGCGGGCCTTACTTGATCGTGCCCTTCGGCAGCACCTGGATCACGGCGGTGCGCTGGACGCGGATCTCGACGCCGCTGGCGATCTCGACCGTCAGGTAGGCGTCCTCGAGCTTGTTGATCTTGGCGAGCATGCCGCCGGCGGTGACGACCTCGTCGCCCTTGGCGAGCGCCTCGATCATCGCCTTCGCCTCCTTCTGGCGCTTCATCTGCGGCCGGATCATCACGAAGTACAGCACGACGAACATCAGCACCAGCGGCAGCATGCC
>JBDHSE010000266.1:0-4139 GCA_039807955.1 Ideonella sp.
ACCGTGCTCGCCAACGAGCAGGTCATCGACGGCCGCGGCTGGCGCTCGGGCGCGCTCGTCGAGAAGCGCGAGATCCCGGGCTACTACCTGCGGATCACGCAGTACGCCGACGAACTGCTCGACCACGTCACGCACCGGCTTCCGGGTTGGCCCGAGCGCGTGCGGCTGATGCAGGAGAACTGGATCGGCAGGAGCGAGGGCGTTCGCTTCGCCTTCCCGCACGAGATCAAGGGCGCCGACGGCAAGCTGATCCAGGACGGCCGGCTGTGGGTCTTCACGACGCGCGCCGACACCATCATGGGGGTGAGCTTTTGCGCCGTCGCGCCCGAGCATCCGCTCGCCGCGCACGCCGCCGCGGGCAACCCGCAGCTTGCCGCATTCATCGAGCAATGCCGTGCCGGCGGCACGACCGAGGCCGAACTGGCGACGCGCGACAAGCAGGGCATGGCGACCGGCCTTTACGTCACCCATCCGCTGAGCCGCGAGCGCGTCGCGGTCTGGGTCGGCAACTATGTGCTGATGGGCTACGGCGACGGCGCCGTGATGGGCGTGCCGGCGCACGACGAGCGCGACTTCGCGTTCGCGAAGAAGTACGGCCTGACGATCACGCAGGTGATCGCGATCGACGGCGAGCACTTCAGCTACGACCGCTGGCAGGACTGGTACGCCGACAAGGAGCGCGGCTTCACCGTCAACTCCGACCTCTACAGCGGGCTCGACTACGCGAAGGCGACCGACGCGATCGCCGCCGCGCTCGAGGCGCACGGGCTGGGCGGCAAGCAGACGACGTGGCGGCTGCGCGACTGGGGCGTGAGCCGCCAGCGCTACTGGGGCACGCCGATCCCGATCATCCACTGCAAGGCGTGCGGCGTCGTTCCGGTGCCCGAGCGCGACCTGCCGGTGGTGCTGCCCGAGGACCTGATCCCCGACGGCTCGGGCAACCCGCTCGCCAAGTGCGAAGCCTTCCTCCACGTGGCCTGCCCGAAGTGCGGCGCGCCGGCGCGGCGCGAGACCGACACGATGGACACCTTCGTCGATTCGTCGTGGTACTACATGCGCTACTGCGACCCGAAGGACGACGCCGCGATGGTCGGCGCCGGCACGCAGTACTGGATGCCGATGGACCAGTACATCGGCGGCATCGAGCACGCCATCCTGCACCTGCTGTACGCCCGGTTCTGGACGAAGGTGATGCGCGACCTGAAACTCGTCGCGATCGACGAGCCGTTCACGCAGCTGCTGACGCAGGGCATGGTGCTCAACGAGGCCTTCGTTCGCCGCGGCGCCGCCGGCGAGCGCGAATACTTCTGGGAGCACGACCTCGAGATCGTGCGCGACGAGCACCGCAAGGTCGTCTCGGCGAAGGCAAAGCGCGACGGCCTGCCCGTCGAGTGCGAGGGCTGGACGACGATGTCCAAGTCGAAGAACAACGGCGTCGACCCGCAGGCGGTGATCGACACCTACGGCGCCGACACCGCGCGGTTGTTCGTGATGTTCGCGTCGCCGCCGGAGCAGACCGTCGAGTGGCACGACACCGGCGTCGACGGCGCGAACCGCTTCCTGCGCCGGGTCTGGGCGTTCGCGATGCGCAACGAGGCGGCGCTGCGCACCGCCGGCGCGATCGCGTCGCCGCTCGAACCGGCGGCGCGCGAGCTGCGCCGCGAGATCCACACCGTGCTGCGCCAGGTCGGCTACGACTACGAGCGCATGCAGTACAACACCGTCGTCTCGGGCGCGATGAAGATGTTGAACGCGCTCGACGCCTACAAGGGCGGCGACGCGGCGGCGCTGCGCGAGGGCACCGGCATCCTGCTGCGCGTGCTCTACCCGGCCTGCCCGCACATCACGCACGTGCTGTGGCAGACGCTCGGCTTCGCCGCGGAGCACGGCGAGCTGCTCGACGCGCCGTGGCCCGAGGTCGAGGAGGCGGCGCTGGCGCAGGACGAGATCGAGCTCGTGCTGCAGGTCAACGGCAAGCTGCGCGGCGCGATCCGCGTCCCGGCCGGCGCCGAAGCCGCGGCGATCGAGGCGGCCGCCGTCGCCAGCCCCGACTTCACGCGCTTCGCCGAGGGCCGCACGCCAAAGCGGGTGATCGTCGTCCCCGGCCGGCTCGTCAACGTGGTGCTCTGATGGCGCTGCGGCGGACGGCGCCGCGCCGCGCACGGCGCGCGATCCTTGCCGCCATCGCCACGACGGCCGCGCTCGCCGGCTGCGGCTTCGCGCTGCGGCAGGCGCCGACCCTGCAGTTCCAGACCGTGCAGCTGACCGGCTTTGCGCCGAACTCGCCGCTCGCGAAGGAGCTGCGGCACAACATCGAGTCGATCCCCGGCACGCGCGTCGTCGAGTCGGCTGGCGAGGCGCAGGTCGTGCTCGAAGCGCTCGCCGACACGAGCGACCGCGCCGTCGTCGGCTCGACCGCGACCGCGCTCGTGCGCGAGTTCGAGCTGCGCATGCGCTTCGAGTTCAAGCTACGCACGCCGGGCGGCCGCGAACTCATCGCGCCGACCGAGCTGACGCAGGTGCGCGACCTGAGCTACAACGAAGGCGTTGCGCTCGCCAAGCAGTACGAGGCGGCGAGCCAGTTCAAGGCGATGCAAAGCGACATCGTCGCGCAGGTGATGCGCCGCCTCGCCGCGGTGCCCAAGCCGTAGGCGCACGATGCAGCTTCGAAGCGACCAGCTCGCAGCGCACCTCGCCAAGGGGCTGAAGCGCGTCTACACGATCCACGGCGACGAGCCGCTGCTGGCGCAGGAGGCGGCCGACGCGATCCGCGCCGCGGCGCGCGCCGCCGGCCATACCGAGCGCCAGGTCCACACCGTGGCCGGTCAGCACTTCGACTGGAGCTCCCTGCTCGGCGCGTCGCAGGCGATGAGCCTGTTCGCCGACCGCCAACTGATCGAGATCCGCATCCCGTCGGGCAAGCCCGGCAAGGACGGGTCGGACGCGCTGCAGCGCTATTGCGCACTGCTCGCCGACGAGATCGTCACGCTCGTCCTGCTGCCGCGGCTCGACCGCACGCAGACCGCGAGCGCCTGGTTCGGCGCGCTCGACGCAGCCGGCGTCACGCTGCGCGTCGACCCGATCGAGCGCGGCGCGCTGCCGCAATGGATCGCGCAGCGCCTCGCGCGCCAGGGCCAGCGCGTGCAAGCGGGCGAGGCGGGGCAGCGCGCGCTCGCCTTCTTCGCCGACCAGGTCGAAGGCAACCTGCTCGCCGCGCACCAGGAGATCACGAAGCTCGGCCTGCTCCACGGCGACGGCGCCGAGCTGAGCTTCGAGCAGATCGAGGCTGCGGTGCGCAACGTCGCGCGCTACGACGTCTTCAAGCTCGGCGAGGCGGTCCTCGCCGGGCAGACGGCGCGCACGCTGCGCATGCTCGACGGCCTGCGCGCCGAAGGCACGGCCGCCGTCCTCGTGCACTACACGCTGGCCGGCGACATCCTCGCGCTGAAGCGCGTCAAGGACGCCGTCACCGCCGGCCGGCCGCTGCCGCTTGCGCTGCGCGAGGCCCGCATCTGGGGCGCGAAGGAGCGGCTCTTCGAGCGCGTGCTGCCGCAGCTCTCGGCGCCGAGCCTCGCCGAACTCGTCGTCGCGGCGCAGGTCTGCGACGGCCTCGTCAAGGGCCTGAAGCACCCCGCGTGGCCGGACGACCCGTGGGACGGCCTCGCCCGACTCGCACTGATGGTCTGCGAGCGCGCGAGCGCGGCGCCGACGCGCCGACCCGGCGGCAAGGGCTTGCGGCTCGCGCTGATGGCGTAGCCAGGCGCAACGTCAGCCCGACGGGGCGCGGCGCATCGCGAGCGCCGCTCAATAACCGCGTTCGCGATCGACCAGATGCTGCAGCGGTCGTCCGCCGCGCAGCGCGGCGACGTTGGCAGCGGCAACGACCGATGCGCTGCGCGGATCGGTCTGCGCCGCGGCGTGCGGCAGCACGCTGACCTTCGGGTGGGCCCAGAACGGGTGCGCCGCCGGCAGCGGCTCGGTCGCGAACACGTCGAGCACAGCGTGGCGCAGCGCGCCGCTGTCGAGCGCGGCGAGCAGATCGGCTTCGACGACATGCGCGCCGCGCGCCAGGTTGACGAAGCTCGCGCCGCGCGGCAGCAGCGCGAGCACCCGGGCGTCGAACAGGCCGCGCGTCGCCG
>JBDHSE010000267.1:0-4124 GCA_039807955.1 Ideonella sp.
CGCTGCCACAGCAGCGCGACCGCGCACAGCGGCATGATCAGATAGCGCGCGAACAGGAACCCGCCCGGCGTCAGCGCGTCGAACACGACTTTCTGCACCGAGAAGTTCGCGCCCCAGACGAGGATCAGTGCGAACGACAGCAGCAGCGCGGCGCGCTGCTCGCGCTGGACGGCGGCGGCAATGGAATCGATGGCGGGCGGGGATCGGGTCAAGATCGGGCAAGTCGCTCAGGCCGCGCCGGATCGGCGCGCAGGCCGCATCTTGCCCGCATCCGATCCGCGGCGCCGCAGGCCGTTCGGGTGAGGTTCGCGATACTTATGCATGTGCCGATCTTGGAGAGCAGCATGAACCACGACCGCCTGCCGCCGATCGAGCCTTCGCAATGGACCGAGGCACAGCGCCGCGAGGCGCAGGCGATCGTCGACGGTCCGCGCCAGGCGCTGATCTCGCCGTTCGTGCCGCTGCTGCGCAGCCCCGAGCTGATGGGCCACGCGCAGCGCATGGGCGAGTACCTGCGTTACCGCAGCGCGCTCGGCCTGCGCCTGTCCGAACTCGCGATCCTGCTCGTCGCGCGCGCTTGGTCGCAGCCGGTCGAGTGGGCGATCCACGCGCCGATCGCCGCGCGCGAGGGGATCGCGGCACGCACCATCGCCGCGATCGGCGCGGGCCGGCGGCCAGACGCGCTCGCGCCCGACGAGGCGGCCGTGTTCGATGTCTGCGCCGAGCTCGAGCGCGACCGCGCGGTGAGCGACGCGACATGGGCGGCGGCGCTGCGGCACCTGGGCGAACAGGGCACGGTCGACCTGATCGGCCTCGTCGGCTACTACGGATTGCTCGCGATGGTGATGAACGCGGCGCGCACGCCGAGCCCCGGCGGGCCGGCGCTGCCGCCGCGCGCCGGCGGCGCGCGTTGAACGAAAGAATGTCGCGCCGCCCGGTGCGCGCCGCGCCGCATTTCGCAACCGCCGCGACACGCCGGCTTTACATTGCCTGCCTACGATGCTGCGCGCCGCATCCGCAACGCAGCGTTCTCGACCCTATGACAGCCGTCCGATGAAGAGAAGCACCTGGATCATCACCGCCGCGATCGCGGTTGCCGCGATCGGCGCCGCCGCGTGGTGGTTCACGCGCAACGGCGAAAGCGGCGCGACGTATCGCACCGCGGCGATCGAGCGCGGCACGCTGCAGGCGGCGGTCTCGTCGTCGGGGACGGTCAACCCGGTGCGCCAGGTCAGCGTCGGCAGCCAGGTCTCGGGGCAGATCGTCGAGATGTTCGCCGACTTCAACACCGAGGTGAAGAAGGGCCAGCTGATCGCGCGCCTGGACCCGCAGGTCTTCGAGTACAAGCTGCGCCAGGCGGGTGCCGACCTGGAAGCGGCGCGCGCGGCGGTCGTCAACGCGCAGGCGGCTGCCGTAGCGGCGGCGGCCAACGTCTCGAAGGCGCAGCTCGACGCCGACAACGCGCGGCGCGACCTCGCACGCAAGGAGGACCTGCTCGCCAAGGCGTTCATCTCGCCCGCCGAGTTCGACACCGCGCGCAACCTCGCCGGCACGCTCGGCGAGGCGCTGAAGGTGACGCAGGCGCAGCTTGCCGTCGCGAAGGCGCAGGTGGCGAGCGCGCAGGCCGCCGTCAAGCAGCGCGAGGCGGCGCTCGCGCAGGCCAAGGTCGATCTCGAGCGCACCGAGATCCGCTCGCCGGTCGACGGCATCGTCATCAAGCGCAGCGTCGATGTCGGCCAGACGGTCGCCGCGAGCCTGCAGGCGCCCGAGCTTTTCATCATCGCGCGCAACCTCGACGACATGCAGGTCGAGGCGGCGATCGACGAGGCCGACGTCGCGCGCGTCCATCCCGGCCAGCGCGTCACGTTCACGCTCGACGCGGTGCCGGGGCGCACGCTCGAGGGCCGCGTCGATCAGGTCCGCAAGGCGGCGGTGTCGGCGCAGAACGTCGTCACCTACACCGTCATCATCCCGTTCGACAACCCGGGCCACGCGCTGCTGCCGGGGATGACGGCCAACGTGCGGATCGTCGTCGACACGCGCGAGAACGTGCTGAAGGTGCCCAACGCCGCGCTGCGGGTGCGCATCGCCGGGGTCGAGCCCAAGGCTGCGGCGTCGGCTGCGGGAGCGTCCTCGGCTCCGGGAGGTGGCGCGGCCGGTGGTGCTGACGTGTCCAACGGCGCCGCGGACGGCAAGGCGCCGGCGCGGATGGCGACGCAGCACACGCCGGGCCAGGCGCCGCGCGCCGCACCCGGCGCCAGGCTCGCGACGCGCGGCCGCATCTACCTGCTCGGCGACGACGGCAAGCCGGTCGCCTACGGCGTGCGCCTGGGCATCAGCGACGGCATCTCGACCGAGCTGATCGTGGCGCCGGATTCGCCGAACGCGAGCGTCCTGACAGAGGGCGCGAAGGTCATCGTCGGCGTCGATGCGCCGGATGCCGACTCGCGGCGCCCGCGCTCGCCGTTCTGAGGCTTGGCGCATGGCGCTGATCGAAGCGAGCAACCTCGTCAAGACCTACGCGATGGGCGAGCAGACGGTGCACGCGCTCGACGGCGTCACGCTCTCGATCGACGCCGGCGACTTCGTCGCCGTGATGGGCGCGTCGGGGTCGGGCAAGAGCACGCTGATGAACATCCTCGGCTGCCTCGATCGGCCGACTTCCGGCCACTACCGGCTTGCCGGCGAGGCGGTCGATGCGATGAGCGGCGACGAGCTTGCGGCGACGCGCAACCGGCGCATCGGCTTCGTGTTCCAGCAGTTCAACCTGCTGCCGCGAACGAGCGCGGTCGAGAACGTCGAGCTGCCGATGATCTACGCCGGCATCAAGCCGGCCGCGCGCCGCGCGCGCGCGCTCGCGAGCCTGGCGCGCGTCGGTCTCGCCGAGCGCGCCGAACACACGCCGGCCGAGCTTTCGGGCGGCCAGCAGCAGCGCGTCGCGATCGCGCGCGCGCTTGTCAATTCGCCGCAGCTCATCCTCGCCGACGAGCCGACCGGCGCGCTCGACTCGAAGACTTCGCAGGACATCATGCGGTTGCTCGCCGACCTCAACGCGCAGGGCATGACGGTGATCATCGTCACCCACGAACTCGACATCGCCGCCTTCGCGCGCCGGCGCATCACCTTCAAGGACGGGCGCGTGATCGAGGACGTGACCCAGGCACCGGTCGTGCCGGCCGGCGCCGCATGAACGCGCTGGCCGCCGTGCGCCTGGCGTGGCGGGCGCTGGCGACGAACCTGCTGCGCAGCATGCTGACGATGCTCGGCATCATCATCGGCGTCGCCGCCGTCATCACGATGCTCGCGATCGGCAGCGGCGCGCAGCAGCGCGTCGCCGAGCAGATGAAGAGCCTCGGCTCGAACCTGATCCTCGTCATGCCGGGCGCGATCACGCAGGGCGGGGTGCGCCTGGGCGCGCAGACCGGGCAATCGCTGACCGAGGACGACGCGCGCGCGATCGCCGCCGAGGTGCCTGCGGTGCAGGCGGTCGCGCCGTCGCTGCGCACCGCGCTGCAGATCGTCGCCGGCAACACGAACTGGAGCACGTCGATCTACGGCACGACGAACGACTACTTCGAGACGCGCGACTGGCCGCTCGCCGAAGGCCGGATGTTCGAGGCAGCCGAGATGTCGGGCGCCGGCAAGGTCGCGATCCTCGGCCGCACCGTCGCCGAGCAGCTGTTCGGCGACGAAGATCCGATCGACCAGACGATTCGCGTCAAGACGGTGCCGCTGACGGTGATCGGCGTGCTCGAAGCCAAAGGTCAGAACTCGTGGGGCCAGGACCAGGACGATGTCGTCATCGTGCCGATCTCGACCTTTCGCAAGCGCATCCAGAGCTGGAGCGGGCGCCTGCTTCGGATCGGCTCGGCGACCGTCAAGGTGCGCGAGGGGCAGAGCATGCAGGCTGCCGAGGAGGACATCCGCGCCCTGCTGCGCCAGCGCCACCGCCGCCAGGGCGTACAGGAGGACGACTTCAACATCCGCAACCTGACCGAAGCGCTCGAGGCGCAGGAGGAATCGAGCCGCGTGATGACGCTGCTGCTCGCCGCCGTCGCCGGCGTCAGCCTCGTCGTCGGCGGCATCGGCATCATGAACATCATGCTCGTCAGCGTCACCGAGCG
>JBDHSE010000009.1:0-24797 GCA_039807955.1 Ideonella sp.
GGCGAGAAGCGCCAGGCCGCGGTGCAGCAGGCCGAGGCGATCATCGAGACCGGCGTGCAGAGCTTCGTCCACTGGCTCGACCAGCGCGGCAGCGTGCCGCTGATCCAGGCGCTCAACGCGCAGGCGAGCGACTGGCGTTCGCACGAGATCGCGCGCGCGAGAAAGCTGCTCGCGCGCGGCGAGAACGTCGATGCGGTGCTCGAAGCGCTGTCGCGCGGGCTGACGCAGAAGATGCTGCACGGCGCGCTCGCCGAGCTGCACGCGTCGGCCGGCGACCAGCGGGCGCAGCTCGCGCAGACGGTGTCGCGCCTGTTCCTGCGCTCGACGACGCGCAACCCGGCCGACGACGAGCGTTAGCGGCGAACCTGCCGCCCGCGCGCCGCTGTCTGCCGCGCACGCCGATAGCCGTCGCCACGTTTCGCCTTGCGAGTCCCGATGAAAGAATCCCTTCGCCAGCAGTTCCAGCGCCTCGCGCTGCGTCTCGTCGAGCTCGATGCGCTGCTCGCCGACCCCGGCGTCGGCGCCGACATGAAGCGCTTTCGCGAACTCGGCCGCGAGCGCTCGCAGGTGGACGAGGTGGCGCAGACGTTTCGGCACTACGAGCAGCGCGAGCGCGACCTCGCCGCGGCGCGCGAGATGCAGGACGACGCCGAGATGGCCGAGCTGGCGGCCGACGAGATCGACGCGGCGCAATCCGACCTCGTGCGGCTGCACGCCGAGCTGCAGACGATGCTGCTGCCACGAGACCCGGACGACGAGCGCAACGCCTTCGTCGAGGTCCGCGCCGGCACCGGCGGCGACGAATCGGCGCTGTTCGCGGGCGACCTCGTTCGCATGTACCTGCGCTTTGCCGAGCGCCGCGGGTGGCGCGTCGAGGTGATGTCGGAGAGCGCGTCCGAACTCGGCGGCTACCGCGAATGCGTGCTGCGCTTCGAAGGCGACGCCGTCTACGGCCAGATGCGCTTCGAGTCCGGCGGCCACCGCGTGCAGCGGGTGCCGGCGACCGAGGCGCAGGGCCGCATCCACACCAGCGCCTGCACCGTCGCCGTGATGCCCGAGCCCGACGAAGCCGACGAGATCAGGCTCGACCCGGCCGAGCTGCGCATCGACACCTTCCGCGCGAGCGGTGCCGGCGGCCAGCACGTCAACAAGACCGACAGCGCGATCCGCATCACGCACCTGCCGACCGGCATCGTCGCCGAATGCCAGGACGACCGCTCGCAACACCGCAACAAGGCGAAGGCGATGGCGGTGCTCGCCGCCCGACTGCAGGAGAAGGATCGCAGCGAACGCGCCGCGAAGGAGGCGGCGACGCGCAAGAGCCTGATCGGCAGCGGCGACCGCAGCGACCGCATCCGCACCTACAACTTCCCGCAGGGCCGGATCACCGACCATCGCATCAACCTGACGCTGTACAAACTGCAGGCGGTGCTCGACGGCGAGCTCGACGAAGTGATTGCCGCGCTGCAGGCGGCGCGCGCTGCGCAGCAGCTCGCGGCGCTGGAAGCCGGGGCATGAACGACGCTGCGCCGACCGTCGCACAGGCGCTGCGCGCGGCGCGCGCGCGCGGCATCGACCGGCTCGACGCGCAACTGCTGCTCGGCGCGGTGGTCGATCAGCCGCGCAGCTGGCTGCTCGCGCACGAC
Organism: Ideonella sp.; assembly: GCA_039807955.1. Lineage (GTDB taxonomy): Bacteria > Pseudomonadota > Gammaproteobacteria > Burkholderiales > Burkholderiaceae_C > CAIKUF01. Next base: position 1,647 of record JBDHSE010000009.1, read on the forward strand.
GACGCCGAGCTGACCGGACCACAGTACCAGCACTTCGCCGCGCATTGCGCGCGGCGGGCGGGCGGCGAGCCGCTTGCCTACCTGCTCGGCGAGAAGGAGTTCCACGGCCTCGCGCTGCGGGTGGGCCCCGACGTGCTTGTGCCGCGGCCCGACACCGAGACTCTCGTCGATTGGGCGCTCGAACTGCTGCGCGGCGGGCCCAGGCAGCCCACGGTGCTCGACCTCGGCACCGGCAGCGGCGCGATCGCGCTCGCGATCGCTCATGCCTGCCCCGCGGCGAGGGTCTGCGCGACCGACCTCAGCGCCGCCGCGCTGGCCGTCGCCCGCGCGAACGGCGAACGGCTCGGCCTCGCCATCGAATGCTTGCATTCGGATTGGTGGGCCGGGCTCGCCGGCCGCCGTTTCGATCTCGTCATCTCCAACCCGCCGTACATCGCAGCCGGCGACCCGCACCTCGCCGCGCTCGGCCACGAGCCAAAATCGGCGCTGATTGCGGGCGCCGATGGGTTGGCGGCGCTTTGCGCGATCGTCGCGCAAGCCGGCGGCCACCTTTGCGATGGCGGCTGGCTGCTGCTGGAACACGGCCACGACCAGGCCGACGCGGTTCAGGCGATGCTGCGCGACGCCGGGTTCGGCGCGATCGAGACCCGGCTCGACCTTGGCGGGCGCCCGCGTTGCACCGGCGGGCGATCGGCCGGCGACATATAGCGCAGTTCGCGCCCGAGCAACCGGGCAGTTGTGGCAAAACGCCGAAAGCGACAACTGCATGCCGACATACCCGGTTTTTGGCGCACACGCGAAGCCGCAACGGTCTACGATGTACCAATGGCTCGTCTCGAGCCCGGACCATTCCCGACGCGAAAGCGTCGCCGTTGCCGGAGGTCGTCATGCGCAACACAGCCTGGATCGTGATCGGTGCCCTGGGTCTCGCCACCGCGGCGGTGGCGCAGACGATCGACGGCGACGGCCTGTCGCTGCCGCAGTTCCAGACCCGCGTGCGGCTCGGTATCAGCGTGCCGACGAGTGCGCTCGACGCCGGGCTGGGCACGGAGTCCTCACGCCTGAGTTCGGCGAGCGTGCTCGGCGACTACTACTTCGCGCGCTCGGCGGCACCGGACGGCCAGACTTCGGGCTTTCGCGCGACGAGCGGCGTGTTGCTCGGTTCGCGGCTCGGATCGTGGGGCGGGCCGGCGATCGCTGCACCTGGCGCGAGCGCCTTCATGGTCGAGACGCAGCGCTTCAGCCTCTTGACGAGCCCGGCGCTGCAATCGCCGGATGGCGGCGGCGCCGTGCCCTACTTCGGCTTCGGCTACAGCGGCGCGTCGGTCAAGGGCGGCTGGGGCTTCAGCGCCGATCTGGGCCTGATGGCGCTGCACCCGGGCGCCGCCGTCGGCTTCGGCCGCGGCCTCGGCGCGGGCGGGCCGAGCCTCGAGGAGACGCTGCGCGACATCCGCCTGTCGCCGATGCTGCAGCTCGGCGTGTCGTACTCGTTCTGACGCCGGCGCACGATCGGCGGCGTGCGAAAAGGGCTTGCGCGGCACGCGCGCGAGCGGCCGGCGATTGCCGTATAAACTCGCGACCGACCCACCTCTGCGGCCCCGTCCGGGGCAACGACCATGAGCACAGATTCCATGTCCGACGTGCACAAGCGCATCGACGAAATCGTCAAGTCCCACCCGCTCGTCCTCTTCATGAAGGGCACGGCGGACTTCCCGCAGTGCGGCTTCTCGGGCCGCTCGATCCAGATCCTCAAGGCGTGCAACGTCGACGAGTGCTTCACCGTCAATGTCCTCGAGGACGACGAGATCCGCCAGGGCATCAAGGAGTACTCGAACTGGCCGACGATCCCGCAGCTCTACGTGCGGGGCGAGTTCGTCGGCGGCTCGGACATCCTGATGGAGATGTACCAGGCCGGCGAACTGCAGACGCTGTTGCGCGGCTGAACCGCCGCCGCGGCTCGGCGCGATCTCAGCCGAGCCGCTTCGCGTCGATCTCCCAGCGCTTGCGCGCCGCGAAGACTGCGCTTGGGTAGGCGCTTCGCCCGCGGCTGCCGTTGTAGCGGCCGAGCGCCATGTACATGTCGCCGCGCTCGACGTCGAGGTAGTGGCGCAGGATCACGCAGCCGAAGCGCAGGTTCGTCTGCATGTGAAACAGGCTGCTCGCGTTGCCGTCGCCGATCAGGCGCGACCAGAACGGCATGACCTGCATGTAGCCGCGCGCGCCGGCGCTCGAGACGACGTACTTGCGAAAGCCGCTCTCGACCTGCACCAGCCCGAGCACGAGCGACGGTTCCAACCCGGCGCGCTTGCTCTCGTACCACAGCGTCTCGAGGAACTCGACGCGGGTGCGATGTTCCGCCTCGCGTCGCTTGAGCCGGTCGCTCGCGGCGCCCAGCCACTCGAGATAGGCAAGCCGGTCCTCGATATTGTCGAACGCCGGCCGCGGCGGCGCGTCGTTGGCGACCGCCCGCGACAGCGCCGAACGCACGGCATCGGCCAGCGGCTCCTCGATCTGGCCGCCTGCGTACGCGGGCCTGGGCACGAACGGCAGCAGGCCGATTGCGCCGCATGCGAGCAGGCCGCGTCTGGCGATCATGCGGTGAGCCGGGCTTTCAGGAAGGCGGGGAGCTCGGCGCGCGCGACGCGCGTCGCGGCTGTGTCGCGCCGGCCCTGGTATTCGAGCTGCCCGTCCTTCAGCCCGCGATCCGAGATCACGACCCGGTGCGGGATGCCGATCAGCTCCCAGTCGGCGAACATTGCTCCCGGGCGTTCGCCGCGATCGTCGAGCATGACGTCGACGCCGGCCGCCGCAAGTTCGTCGTGCAATGCATCGGCGGCCGCCTTCACATCGGCCGAGCGGTCGTAGCCGATCGGGCAGACGACGACGGTGAACGGCGCCATCGAGTCGGGCCAGATGATGCCGCGCTCGTCGTGGTTCTGCTCGATCGCGGCGCCGAGCAGGCGCGTGATGCCGATGCCGTAGCAGCCCATCTCCATCAACTGCGGTTTGCCGTTCTCGTCGAGGTAGGTGGCGTTCATCGACTGCGAGTACTTGGTGCCGAGGTAGAACACGTGGCCGACCTCGATGCCGCGCTGGATCGCGAGCAGCCCCTTGCCGTCGGGCGACGGATCGCCCGCGACGACATTGCGGATATCGGCGACCAAGTCGGGTTCTGAAGCGTCGCGGCCCCAGTTGACGCCGGTCAGGTGGGCGTCGGCCTCGTTCGCGCCGCAGACGAAATCGCTCATCGCGGCCACCGTGCGGTCGGCGACGACCTTGACTGGCTTTCGGGTGCCGATCGGGCCGAGGTAGCCCGGCTTGCAGCCGAAGTGGTCCTCGATCTCGGCCGCCGTCGCGAACCGGAAACCGGCCTTCAGCCCGGGCAGCTTGCCGGCCTTCACTTCGTTCAACGAATGGTCGCCGCGAACGAGCAGCAGCCAGATCGTCGTCGCCGTCACGCTGCCTCCGTCGTCCAGGCTGTCGGTCGCGAGGACGAGCGACTTGACGGTCGACTCGAGCGGGATGCCGAGCAGTTCGGCGACATCCTCGCAGGTGCTCTTGCCCGGCGTCGGCGTGACCGTCATCGGCTGCGACGGCGCCGCGCGCGGCGCCTGCGGCGCGATCGCTTCGGCAAGCTCCATGTTGGCGGCGTAGTCGGAATCCGGGCAGTAGACGATCGCGTCCTCGCCGGTGTCGGCGATGACCTGGAACTCCTGCGACAGGTCGCCGCCGATCGCGCCCGAATCGGCACCCACCGCACGGTAGCGCAGCCCGAAGCGGTCGAAGATCGCGCAATAGGCGCGCGACATCGTCTCGTAGCTCTTCGCTGCGCTCGCCGCGTCGCGATCGAACGAGTACGCGTCCTTCATCGTGAACTCGCGCCCGCGCATCAGGCCGAAGCGCGGCCGGCGCTCGTCACGGAACTTGGTCTGGATGTGATAGAAGTTCTTCGGCAGTTGCCGGTAGCTGCGCAGCTCCTGGCGCGCGATATCGGTGACGACCTCCTCGCTCGTCGGCTGGATCACGAAGTCGCGCTCGTGGCGGTCCTTCAGGCGCAGCAGCTCGGGGCCGTACTTCTGGAAGCGCCCGCTTTCCTGCCACAGCTCGGCCGGCTGCACGACGGGCATCAGCAATTCGATCGCTCCCGCGCGGTTCATCTCCTCCCGCACGATCGCCTCGACTTTGCGGATCACGCGCAGTGCGACCGGCATGTAGCTGTAGATGCCGGCCGAGAGGCGCTTGATGAAGCCGGCGCGCATCATCAGCTGATGGCTCTTGACTTCTGCGTCGGCCGGCGCTTCCTTGAGGGTGGAGATGAAGAAGTTGGAAGCTCTCATCGGCGCGCTGCGGCTCGATCGGTTGGCGAAGGTTCGGAGTCGCGATCGGCGCGATCCATGCATTGCGGCCCTGACGAAGGCCCTGCGGGAAAGTGCAGGGTTGCAAGCCGCGACACCGATGCAATAATGAATGTAACGAAGAATCTGGGGTTGATTATGCTCGACCGTGAGGGGTTTCGACCCAACGTCGGCATCATCTTGCTGAACCATCGGAACCAGGTGTTCTGGGGCAAGAGGCTGCGCACCCACTCGTGGCAGTTTCCACAGGGTGGCATCAAGCACGGCGAATCGCCCGAGCAGGCGATGTACCGCGAACTGCACGAAGAGGTGGGGCTGCTGCAGCAGCACGTCCGCATCGTCGCGCGCACCCGCGACTGGCTGCGCTACGAGGTGCCTGACCACTTCATCCGGCGCGACGCGCGCGGCCACTACCGCGGCCAGAAGCAGATCTGGTACCTGCTGCAGTTGATCGGGCACGACAGCGACTTGAACCTGCGCGCGACCGACCATCCGGAGTTCGACGCCTGGCGCTGGAACGACTACTGGGTGCCGCTCGAGGTCGTCATCGAGTTCAAGCGCGGCGTCTACGAGATGGCGCTCACCGAGCTGTCGCGCTTCCTGCCGCGCATCGGCCACCAGAACCGCTACCTGCGCTCGGGCATGCGTCCACTGCGGCCGCACGAGCCGCTGTCACGCCCGGCGCCGCTCGACAGCGGCGAAGACCAGCCGGCGTCGGTCCTGCCGCCCGCCGGCGCGAGCTGACGGCGCGCGCCAGCGCGAACTGACAACGCGCGCCAGCGCGCGGCGCGTCAGGTCAGGATCATGTTGTCGCGATGGATCATCTCGGGCTCGCCGGTGAAGCCGAGCAGGCGCTCGAACTCGCTCGACGGCTTGCGCGCGATCAGCCGCGCCTCGGCGCTCGCGTAGTTCGCAAGGCCGCGCGCCACTTCGACGCCGGCGCTGCTGTGCACCGCGATGACGTCGCCGCGCGCGAACTCGCCCGTCACCGCCAGCATGCCGATCGGCAACAGGCTCTTGCCGCCGTCGCGCAGCTTGGCGACGGCGCCGTCGTCGATCGCCACGGCGCCGCGCAGCTGCAGGTGGTTGGCCATCCACTGCTTGCGCGCGGCGAGCTTGGGCGTCGAGGCGACGAGTGCCGTGCCGATCGATTCGCCGGCCGCGAGGCGCAGCAGCACGTCGTGCTCGTGGCCCGACGCGATCACGGTCGATGCGCCGCTGCGCGCCGCGCGGCGCGCAGCGAGCACCTTGGTCAGCATGCCGCCGGTGCCGATGCCGGAACCGGCGCCGCCAGCCATGCGTTCGAGCGTCGGGTCGCCGGCTTGCGCCTCGTCGACGAACCGGGCCTGTGGATCGCGCCGCGGATCGGCCTCGTACAGGCCGCGCTGGTCGGTGAGGATGACGAGCGCATCGGCCTCGACGAGGTTGGCGACGAGCGCGCCGAGGGTGTCGTTGTCGCCGAACTTGATCTCGTCGTTGACGACGGTGTCGTTCTCGTTGATGACCGGAACGACCTTGAGCGCGAGCAGCGTCGTCAGCGTCGAGCGCGCGTTCAGGTAGCGTTCGCGGTCGGCGAGGTCGGCGTGCGTCAGCAGCACCTGGGCGCTGCGCAGGCCGTGCGCGCTCAGCTGCGTCTCGTACATCTGGGCCAACCCCATCTGGCCGACGGCGGCGGCGGCCTGCAGCTCGTGAATCTCCTTCGGCCGCGCCTTCCAGCTGAGGCGCTTCATGCCTTCGGCGATCGCACCGCTCGAGACCATGACGACCTCGCGCCCCATCGTCGCGAGCTGCGCCAGCTGGCGGCACCAGTCGCCGATCGCTTGCGCATCGAGCCCGCGGCCTTCGTTCGTCACGAGGCTCGAGCCGACCTTGACGACGACGCGGCGTGCGCGCTGGACGATCAGGCTCATCGCTTCTTCAATCCAGTGAACCTTGGCCAGCCGCATCGGCGAAACGCGGATCCGGCTCGGCGGCGGGCGGCTGGCGCATCGCCGACACATGCTGGTAGACGGCGCGCACAAGCGGTTCGCAGCCTTCGCGCGTAAGCGCCGAGATCGCGAACACCGGCCCCTTCCAGCGCAGGCGCCGGACGAAGGCCTTCACTTGCGCGTCGCGTTCGTCGGCGGGAACCATGTCGAGCTTGTTGAGCACGATCCAGCGCGGCTTGGCGTGGAGCTTCGCGTCGTACTTCTTCAGTTCGGCAACCAGCGCCCGAACCTGGGTGACCGGGTCGATCGCATCGTCGAGCGGCGCGAAGTCGACGACGTGCAGCAGCAACTGGGTGCGCTGCAGGTGGCGCAGGAAAAGGTGCCCGAGCCCGGCGCCCTCGGACGCGCCCTCGATCAGCCCCGGGATGTCGGCGACGACGAAGCTCTGCTCGGGCCCGACGCGAACCACGCCGAGGTTCGGATGCAGCGTCGTGAACGGATAGTCGGCGACCTTCGGCCGCGCGTTCGAGATCGCCGCGATCAGCGTCGACTTGCCGGCGTTGGGCATGCCGAGCAATCCCACGTCGGCGAGCACCCGCAGTTCGAGCTTGACTTTGCGCGCCTCGCCGGGCCAGCCCGGCGTCTTCTGGCGCGGCGCGCGATTCGTGCTCGACTTGAAGTGCAGGTTGCCGAATCCGCCGTCGCCGCCCTTCGCAAGCAGGACCTTCTCGCCCGGCACCAGGAGTTCGGCGAGCACGGCGCCGGTGTCGAGATCGGTGACGATCGTGCCCATCGGCATGCGCAGCACGATGTCGTCGGCCGCGGCGCCGAACTGGTCCGAGCCGCGCCCCGGCTCTCCGTTGCGCGCCGCGTGCCGGCGCGCATAGCGGTAGTCGATCAGCGTGTTCAGGTTCGGGTCGCCGACGGCATAGACGCTGCCGCCGCGCCCGCCGTCGCCGCCGTTGGGGCCGCCGAACGGGATGAACTTCTCGCGCCTGAAGCTCGCGCAGCCGCTGCCGCCATCGCCGGCGGCGATGTCGATCGTGGCTTCGTCGACGAACTTCATTCTTGGACTCGTTGCGCGACGCCGCGTGCGGCTGCCGGCCCCTGGCGCCGCACAAACGTCGAAGCCCCGGCGAACCGGGGCTTCGGTGTCGATGCCGGCGACGAAAGCAGCCGCGACGCGGCCGTCAGAGCGCCGTGACGGACACCGTGCGGCGGTTCAGCGACCCCTTGACGTCGAAGTCGACCTTGCCGTCGACGAGCGCGAACAAGGTGTGGTCGCGGCCCATGTCGACATTGGCGCCGGCGTGAAACTGCGTGCCGCGCTGGCGCACGATGATCGAGCCGGCCGAGACGACCTGACCGCCATACACCTTCACGCCGAGCATCTTGGGATTCGAGTCGCGGCCGTTGCGAGTCGAACCGCCGCCCTTTTTCTGTGCCATCTCTTTACTCCTTGCCCGAAGTACAACTCGATCAGCCGCTGACGGCGCTGATCTCGATCTCGGTGAAATTCTGGCGGTGGCCTTGCCGCTTCCGGTAGTGCTTGCGGCGGCGCATCTTGAAGATGCGCACCTTGTCGTGCCGCCCCTGCGCGAGCACGGTGGCCTTGACGCTGGCGCCGGCAACCAGGGGCGTGCCGACCTGCAACTCGGCGCCGTTGCCGACGGCGAGCACCTGGTCGATCACGATTTCCTGGCCAACGTCCGCAGCAATCTGTTCTATCTTGATCTTCTCGCCGGCGGCAACCTTGTATTGCTTGCCTCCGGTTCTTATGACCGCGTACATGTAAGCCCTTTCGAGTGGATATGCCCCCCGTCGCAGCCTCATCGAGAGTCGCGGCGACAGCGGGGTTCTGCGCAGGACGCAGAGCCGGCGATTCTAGCACGGCACCGTGAGCTGTCGCCGCCTCACGCGAGACGGGGCCGTGCGAGCCGGCGGGACCACGCGACGCCGTGCCCGCAAGACGGTTTCGCATGGCGCGTTCCTATAATTCCGCGGACCTCACAGGGATTGCCTTGCATTCACCGACCCTTCCCCTCACGAATCCGACATCGGAGGCCGCACTGCCGATGGCCGCGGAAATGGAGCAGGTCGATGCGATCATCCGTGCCCGCCTCGTTTCGGACGTGGCGCTCGTCAACCAGATCTCGGCCTACATCATCGGCGCCGGCGGCAAGCGGATCCGGCCGCGGCTGGTGCTGCTGTTCGCCAGCGCGCTCGGCTTCGAGGGCCCGGAGCGACTCGAACTGGCGGCGATCGTCGAGTTCATCCACACCGCGACGCTGCTACACGACGACGTCGTCGACGAGTCCGGCCTGCGGCGCGGCCGCGAGACGGCCAACGCCATGTTCGGCAACGCGGCGAGCGTGCTGGTCGGTGACTTCCTGTATTCGCGCGCCTTCCAGATGATGGTGTCGGTGAACCGGATGCGCGTGCTCGACGTGCTGGCCGACGCGACGAACGTGATCGCCGAGGGCGAGGTGATGCAGTTGATGAACATGCACGACCCCGACCTCGCCGTCGACGCCTACCTGCGCGTGATCCGCTTCAAGACGGCGAAGCTGTTCGAGGCGAGCGCGCGCCTCGGCGCAGTGCTCGCCGATGCGCCGCCCGCGATCGAGGATGCCTGCGCGAGCTACGGCCGTTCGCTCGGCACCGCGTTTCAGCTGATCGACGATCTGCTCGACTACGAAGGCGCGACGACGCAGCTCGGCAAGAACGTCGGCGACGACCTGCGCGAAGGCAAGCCGACCCTGCCGCTGCTGCTCGCGATGGCGCGCAGCGAGCCTGCCGAGCGCGCACTGATCCGCCACGCGATCGAGCAGGGAGAAATCGTTCGCCTGCCGGAGATCGTCGCGATCGTTCGCAAGACCGGCGCGCTGCAGGCAACGCGCGACGCGGCGCGCGCCGAAGCCGACATCGCGCGCAAGTGCGCCGCCGCGCTGCCGCCTTCTTTGGCGCAGGAGGCTCTGCTAGAATTGTGCGTTCGATCGGTCGAGCGTTCGTCCTGAATGCGCGACCTGCAAGGCGCTCGATGCGCCAAGCAAGGATGGGCCCTACGGGCCCGTTTTATTCGGGGTGTAGCTTAGCCTGGTAGAGCGCTACGTTCGGGACGTAGAGGCCGGAGGTTCGAATCCTCTCACCCCGACCAGGTTTTCAGTTCGGGAACACCCGCCCGATGCCGCCAAGCGGCCACCTCGGGCCGACGATCGGGGCGTCCGACAGGCGTGATTTGTTGCCTTTTCACCGTCTGTTCCCGGTTTACACGCTAGGTCGAATCGACGATCATTCCCGAGGATTTACCTCGTGAAATGGCACACCTTTCCTTGGACACGCTGGCCGAAGCACCCCATTCGACGCTGACCGGCGTCGCGCGCGTGCTCGTCCACACCGGCAAGCTCAACGCCAAGGCGGCCGAGGGGCTGGTTCGCAGCGCGAAGGAAAAGCACGCGAGTTTCATCTCCTCGGTGATCGGCGCGGGCGCGGTGTCGCCGGCCGAACTGGCGCACACGCTGTCGAGCGCGCTCGCGCTGCCGCTGATCGATCTGGCGGCGGTCGACATCGCGCGCCTGCCCAAGGGGGTGATCGACGCCAAGCTCGCGGCGCAGTACCAGATCCTGGTGCTCGGCCGGCGCGGCAACCGGCTCTTCATCGGCGGCGCCGACCCGACCGACCAGGAAGCCGTCGAGCGCATCAAGTTCGCGACCCAACTCACGCCCGAATGGGTCATCGTCGAGCACGACAAGCTCGCCAAGCTGCTCGAATCGGCCGGCACGAGCGCCGGCGAATCGCTCGAGGCGCTGGTCTCGAGCGACTTCGAGTTCGACGTCACCGAAGAGGCCGCCCCCGGCTCCGAAGCGACCGACATCGCCTCCGAGGTCGAGGACGCGCCGGTCGTGCGCTTCCTGCAGAAGATGCTGATCGACGCCATCAACGCGCGCGCCTCCGACCTCCACTTCGAGCCCTACGAGTACCACTACCGGGTTCGCTTCCGCATCGACGGCGAACTGCGCGAGATCACGCAGCCGCCGATCGCGATCAAGGACAAGCTCGCGTCTCGCATCAAGGTCATCAGCCGGCTCGACATCGCCGAGAAGCGCGTGCCGCAGGACGGCCGCATGAAGCTCAAGTTCGGCTCGAAGGCGATCGACTTCCGCATCTCGACGCTGCCGACGCTGTTCGGCGAGAAGATCGTGATCCGGATTCTCGATCCGTCGAGCGCCAAGCTCGGCATCGAGGCGCTCGGCTACGAGAAGGTCGAGAAGGACCGCCTGCTCAAGACGATCGAGCGGCCCTACGGCATGGTCCTCGTCACCGGCCCGACCGGCAGCGGCAAGACCGTCTCGCTCTACACCTGTCTGAACATCCTGAACCAGCCGGGCGTCAACATCTCGACGGTCGAGGACCCGGCCGAAATCAACCTGCCGGGGATCAACCAGGTCAACGTCAACGACAAGGCCGGGCTGACCTTCTCCGCGGCGCTCAAGTCCTTCCTGCGTCAGGATCCGGACATCATCATGGTCGGCGAGATCCGTGACCTGGAAACCGCCGACATCGCGATCAAGGCGGCGCAGACCGGCCACATGGTGATGTCGACGCTGCACACGAACGACGCGCCGACGACGCTCACCCGGCTGCTGAACATGGGCGTCGCGCCGTTCAACGTCGCCTCCAGCGTGCTGCTGATCACCGCCCAGCGCCTCGTTCGCAAGCTTTGCGAGAACTGCAAGAAGCCGGCCGAGTACCCGCGCGAGGCGATGATCCGGGCCGGTTTCACGGCCGAAGAGCTCGACGGCACCTGGAAGCCCTACCGTGCGGTCGGCTGTTCATCGTGCAACAACGGTTACAAGGGACGGGTCGGCGTCTACCAGGTGATGCCGATAACCGAGGAGATCCAGCGCATCATCCTCGCCGAGGGCACCTCGATGGACATCGCCGCGCAGGCGCAGCGCGAAGGCGTGCGCGACCTGCGCCAGTCCGGCCTCGTCAAGGTGCGCTCCGGCGTCACGACGCTCGAGGAAATCATCGCCGCGACCAACGAATGAGCCGCGAACGCGCAGACATGCCGACGACCAAACTCAACCCAGGGGCGGGGGGCAGCAAAGGCCTCCCGGGCAAACGATGGTGACAGCAGTGGCCGCGAAGAACATCAAGGAACTGGTGTTCGAATGGGAAGGCAAGGACAAGAACGGCAAGGTCGTTCGCGGCGAGCAGCGCGCCGGCGGCGAGGCGATGGTCAGCGCCAGCCTGCGCCGCCAGGGCATCATGGTCACGCGCGTCAAGAAGCGCCGCACGAGCGGCGGGCGCGCGATCAAGCAGAAGGACATCGCGATCTTCACGCGCCAGCTGTCGACGATGATGCGCGCCGGCGTGCCGCTCTTGCAATCGTTCGACATCGTCGCCCGCGGCAGCACGAACCCGAAGCTGACCAAGCTGCTGACCGACATCCGCGAGGACGTCGAGACCGGCACCAGCCTGTCGTCGGCGTTTCGCAAGCAGCCGATGTACTTCGACGCGCTCTACTGCAACCTGGTCGAGGCCGGCGAGGCGGGCGGCATCCTGGAGGCGCTGCTCGATCGCCTGGCGACCTACCAGGAAAAGACGATGGCGATCAAGAACAAGATCAAGTCGGCGCTGATGTACCCGGTCGCCGTGCTGGTCGTCGCCTTCATCGTGCTGACGGTCATCATGATCTTCGTGATCCCGGCGTTCGAGGACGTCTTCAAGTCGTTCGGCGCCGACCTGCCGGCGCCGACGCTGGTCGTGATCGCAATGTCCAAGTTCTTCGTCAGCTACTGGTGGGCGATCTTCGGCTTCCTGTTCGGCGGCGGTTACTTCTTCATGCAGTCGTGGAAGCGGTCGGAGAAGATGCAGAAGATCATGGACCGGCTGATGCTGCGCATCCCGGTGTTCGGCGACCTCGTCAATAAGTCGTCGGTCGCGCGCTGGACGCGCACGCTTTCGACAATGTTCGCGGCCGGCGTGCCGCTCGTCGAGGCGCTCGACTCGGTCGGCGGCGCCTCGGGCAACGCCGTCTTCCAGGAGGCAACCGAGCAGATCCAGCGCGACGTGACGACCGGCTCCGGCCTGTCGACCTCGATGCAGGCGACCGGCGTCTTCCCGACCATGGTGCTGCAGATGTGCGCGATCGGCGAGGAATCGGGCGCGCTCGACCAGATGCTCGGCAAGGCGGCCGAGTTCTACGAGGACGAGGTGGACGAGGCGGTGAAGGGGCTTTCGAGCCTGATGGAGCCGTTCATCATCGTCATCCTCGGCGTCCTGATCGGCGGCATCGTCGTCTCGATGTATCTGCCGATCTTCAAGCTCGGCCAGGTCGTCTGATGCAGCGCCGCGCCCGCGGCGTTCGCTGAACGCCGATGGATCTGTCGCTCCAGCAGGCGCTGCTGTCGCCTGCCGTGCTCGCCGTGCTCGGGCTTTGCATCGGCAGCTTCCTGAACGTCGTCGTTCACCGCCTGCCGAAGATCATGTCGCGCGAGTGGTGGCAGGACACGGTCGACTACACGCTCGGCGATCCGCGCGCCTGGCAGGCGCTGTTCGGAAGCAAGGCGACCGCGCCCGCGAGCTTCGCGCCGGCCCGCAAGGCGATTGCGACGCAGCTCGACGCGTTGCCCGAACTCAGCCTGTCGCGCCCGCATTCGCGCTGCCCGCACTGCGGCCACCGCATTCGCGCGCACGAGAACATCCCGGTCCTCGGCTGGCTGATGCTGCGCGGCAAGTGCGCCGGCTGCGGCGCGCCGATCTCGGTGCGCTATCCGCTCGTCGAGATCGCGACCGGGCTGCTGTTTGCCGCGTCTGCCTGGACCTTCGGCGCGCACCCGGCGACGCTCGTCTTCTGCGCCGCGATTGCGCTCCTGATCGCGATGGCGCTGATCGATCTCGACACGACGCTGCTGCCCGACAGCCTCACGCTGCCGCTGATCGGCCTGGGCCTGCTCGCCGCACTCGCCGGCTGGAGCGGGGTCGACGTCCGCGCCTCGGCGATCGGCGCGCTGCTCGGCTACTTCAGCCTCTGGTTCATCACCTTCGCCTACCGGCTGCTGCGCGGCGTGCAGGGCATGGCCGAGGGCGACTTCAAGATGCTCGCCGGCATCTGCGCGCTGCTCGGCTGGAAAGTGCTGCCGGCGGTGCTGCTGCTTGCGTCGGTCGTCGGCGCGGCGGTCGGCCTCGGCCTGATCGCGTTCAAGGGCCACAAGCGCGAGGTGCCGATTCCGTTCGGCCCCTACCTCGCCGGCGGCGGCATCGCGGCGATCTTCTTCGGCGACACGCTGATCTCGTTTTGGAACCTGTAGCCAGGCGCGCCGTCCACATCGGGCTGACCGGCGGCATCGGCAGCGGCAAGAGCACGGTCGCTGCGATGTTCGTTCAGCATGGCGCGACGCTCGTCGACACCGACGCCATCGCGCGTCGCATCACGCTGCCCGGCGGTGCCGCGATCGCGGCGCTGAAGGAAGCGTTCGGCGCCGAGGTGCTGGCAGCCGACGGCGGGCTCGACCGCGGCGCGATGCGCGGCCTCGCGTTCAACGACCCCGGCGCGAAACGGCGGCTCGAATCGATCCTGCATCCGATGATCGGCGCCGAGGCCGACCGCGAGGCCGCTGCCGCGAGCGGCGCCGTCGTCTTCGACGTGCCGCTGCTGGCCGAATCGCCGCGCTGGCGGGACCGCGTCGCGCGCGTCCTGGTCGTCGATTGCAGCGCGGCGACGCAACTCGCGCGGGTCGTGCAGCGGCCCGGCTGGACCGAGGCCGCGGCCGCCGCCGTCATCGCCCAGCAGGCCTCGCGCGCGGCGCGCCGCGCCTGCGCCGATGCGGTGATCCACAACGACGGCCTGACGCTCGAAGCGCTCGCCGCCGAGGTCACGGCGCTGTGCGATTGCTGGGGGCTCGAGCACTGAGCCACGCGCACGATCGGATGGCTGTGGAACAATCGCGGCTCTGATTCGCGCCGCAGGGCATCCCGCACATTGATCCTCTACGAGCACCCCCTCAACGAAAGCATCCGCACGATGCTGCGGCTCGAGCACATGTTCGACCGGCTCGGGCAATTGATGGCGCGAACGACGACCATCGATCACCACTACGCGCTGGCGACGATCTTCGAGATCATGGACGTCGCGTCGCGCGCCGACCTGAAGTCCGATCTCCTGAAGGACCTCGAGCGCCACAAGACGCAGCTCGCCGGCTATCGCGGCAATCCGGCGATTTCCGAGGCCGCGCTCGACGACGTCATCGCGCGCATCGACCATGCGTTCGCCGACCTCAACCAGTACACCGGCAAGGCGGGCAACGCGTTGACCGGCAACGAGTGGCTGATGAGCATCAGGAGCCGCATCAGCATTCCTGCCGGCACCTGCGAGTTCGACCTGCCCGCCTACTACGCTTGGCAGCAGCACGACGCCGGGCGGCGCCAGGCGGACCTGGCGCACTGGGCCGGGTCGCTGACGCCGCTGGCCGGCGCGCTGCAGGTGCTGCTCGAGTTGCTGCGCGAGTCGGGCGCGCCGCACAAGGTCGCGGCCAGCGCGGGGCAGTACCAGCAAAGCCTGGCGCCGGGCCGCGGCTACCAGCTGGTGCGGCTCGAGATCGACCCCGAATTGCAGCTCGTCCCGGAGATCAGCGCCCATCGGCTGATGGTGCTCGTGCGGCTGATGCGCCAGGAGGCCGACGGCCGCCTGCGCCCGAGCAGCGCCGACGCGAGCTTCGACCTGACGCTGTGCGCCTGAACGCCGCATGACGCCGCAGCCGGTGCGCATCGTGCGCTGCCCGACCTGCGGCGGCGACAGCGTCTACGCAAGCGTCAACCCGTACCGGCCGTTTTGCAGCGAGCGCTGCAAGTCCGTCGACTTCGGCGCCTGGGCGAGCGAGGCGTACCGCGTCGAAGCAGCGCCGCCGACCGACGACGACGGCGACGCCGGTCTGGGGCAGCAGGAGCGTTGAGCCTCAGGCCAGCCGGCCGTGGCACATCTTGTACTTCTTGCCGCTGCCGCAGGGGCAGGGTTCGTTGCGGCCGACCTTGGGCACCTTGCCGGCAGCGCCGAGCGCGGCGCCGGCGGCGGCTGCGATCGCAGTGGCGGTCGCCGGATCGGCGTCCTGCGCGACGCTGCCGTCGTCGTTCGGATGGGTGTAGGTCACGTTGCTGATGCGCTCGGCCTGCGCCTCGATCGCCTCGGCCGCCTGCGTCGCCTCTTCCTGCGACTGGATGCGCACCGTCATCAGGACGCGCGTCACGTCCATCTTGACGACGTCGAGCAGCTTGCTGAAGAGCTCGAACGCCTCGCGCTTGTATTCCTGCTTCGGATTTTGCTGCGCGTAGCCGCGCAGGTGGATGCCCTGGCGCAGGTAGTCGAGCGCGGCCAGGTGCTCGCGCCAGTGCTGGTCGATCGACTGCAGCAGGATCATGCGCATGAACGGCGTGAACTGCTCGAGGCCGACAAGCTCGACCTTCGCGTTGAAGCTCTTGTCGGCGGCGTCGATGACCTTGGCGACGATGTCCTCGTCGGTGACTGCCTCGCTCGCCTCGACCTCGGACTTGATCGCGACGTCGAGCTGCCACTCGTCGCGCAGCACGTTCTCGAGCGCGTCGAGGTCCCACTGCTCCTCGACGCTGTCCTGCGGCACGAAGGTGCGCACGACGTCGGTCATCGTGCCGTGGCGCAGGTTGGCGATCTGCGCCTCGAGCTTGTCGGCCTCGAGGATGTCGTTGCGCTGCTTGTAGATCACCTTGCGCTGGTCGTTGCTCACGTCGTCGTACTCGAGCAACTGCTTGCGGATGTCGAAGTTGCGCGCCTCGACCTTGCGCTGCGCGCTCTCGATGCTGCGCGAGACGATGCCGGCCTCGATCGCCTCGCCGTCGGGCATCTTCAGCCGCTCCATGATCGCGCGCACGCGGTCACCGGCGAAGATGCGCATCAGCGGATCGTCGAGCGAGAGGTAAAAGCGCGACGACCCCGGGTCGCCCTGGCGCCCCGAGCGGCCACGCAGCTGGTTGTCGATGCGGCGCGATTCGTGGCGCTCGGTGGCGATGATGCGCAAGCCCCCCTGCGCGACGACGGCCTCGTGCAGGCCCTGCCATTCCTCCTGCAACTGCCTGGCGCGCGCCGCCGTTTCCTCGGCGCTCACCGACTCGTCGGCCTCTAGGAACTTGATCTGGTTCTCGACGTTGCCGCCGAGCACGATGTCGGTGCCGCGGCCGGCCATGTTGGTCGCGATCGTGATCACTCCCGGGCGGCCGGCCTGGGCGACGATCATCGCCTCGCGCTCGTGCTGCTTGGCGTTGAGCACCTGGTGTTCGAGCTTCGCTTTCTGCAGCAGCGCGCTGACCTTCTCCGAGTTCTCGATCGATGTCGTGCCGACGAGCACCGGCTGGCCGCGCTCGCGGCAGTCGCGGATGTCGGCGATCACGGCGTCGTACTTCTCGCGTTCGGTCTTGTAGACGAGGTCGAGCTCGTCCTTGCGGATCGTCGGCTTGTTGGGCGGGATGACGACCGTCTCGAGGCCGTAGATCTCCTGGAACTCGTAGGCCTCGGTGTCGGCCGTGCCGGTCATGCCGGCGAGCTTGCCGTACATGCGAAAGTAGTTCTGGAACGTGATCGACGCCAGCGTCTGGTTCTCGCTCTGGATCGCGACGCCCTCCTTGGCCTCGACCGCCTGGTGCAGGCCGTCGCTCCAGCGCCGGCCCGTCATCAAGCGGCCGGTGAACTCGTCGACGATGATGACCTCGCCGTTTTGCACCACGTAGTGCTGGTCGCGGTTGTACAGATGCCGCGCGCGCAGCGCGGCGTAGACGTGGTGCATCAGCGTGATGTTGGCCGGGTCGTACAGGCTCGCGCCCTCGGCGAGCAGGCCGGCCTCGCCGAGCAGGCGCTCGGCGTTCTCGTGGCCGTCCTCGGTCAGGTAGACCTGATGGCCCTTCTCGTCGACGGTGAAGTCGCCCGGTTCGATCACGCCCTCGCCGGTGCGCAGGTCGAGCTCGCCGATCTGCTTCTTCAGCTTCGGCACGACGGCGTTGATGCGGACGTACAGCTCGGTGTGGTCCTCGGCCTGGCCGCTGATGATGAGCGGCGTGCGCGCCTCGTCGATCAGGATCGAGTCGACCTCGTCGACGATCGCGTAGGCGAGGCCGCGCGCGACGCGGTCGCCGGGGTCCTGCACCATGTTGTCGCGCAGGTAGTCGAAGCCGAACTCGTTGTTCGTGCCGTAGGTGACGTCGGCGGCGAACGCAGCCTGCTTCTCGGCGCGCGACATCTGCGCCAGGTTCACGCCGACCGTCAGGCCGAGGAAGTTATAGAGCCGCCCCATCCACTCGGCGTCGCGCCGCGCGAGGTAGTCGTTGACGGTGACGACGTGCACACCCTTGCCGGTCAGCGCGTTCAGGTACACCGGCAGCGTCGCCGTCAGCGTCTTGCCTTCGCCGGTACGCATCTCGGCGATCTTGCCGTTGTGCAGCGCTATGCCGCCGATCAACTGAACGTCGAAGTGGCGCATCTTGAGCACCCGCTTGCTGCCCTCGCGCACGACGGCGAAGGCTTCGGGCAGCAGCGCATCGAGCGTCGCGCCGCCGGCGGCGCGCTCGCGCAACTCGATGGTTTTCGCTTGCAGCGCGGCGTCGTCGAGCGCCTCGAACTTCGTCTCGAGCGCGTTGATCTGCTGGACGACACGGCGGTAGCCCTTGAGCAGGCGCTCGTTGCGGCTGCCGAAGATCTGGGTCAGGAAATTGGGAAACATTCGGCGGCAGGGTTGGGCAGGTGGGGCGGGGCACCGACCGGTCGCGCGGCGCTCGGGCTCGCGCCGACAGGTCGGATCCGGGGCTGGGGCAGATGTGCGTCGGGAAGGGGCAGACCCCGCAATGCGAGCACAGCAGCTGGGGCCGGCCGCCTCGATACCAAGGCGCGACGCGCCCTGGAGAATGTGCGATTTTAGCATTCGACCCCCTTTCGGAGACCTTTCGGACCGCTCCTGAGCCCAGCGGCGAGCCGGCCGCGAACACGGGCCGGCCGCCTTCCGCAACCCCCGCCCGGAACCGCCCGGAACCGGGCGGAATGGCTAGACTGCGGTCGTGAGTTCCGGCCCGGTCACCCCCGATGCGCTTCGGCTGCGCGAAGCGCTCGCCCGCAGTTCGCCGCTCGCGGCGCTGCAGGCGAGGCTGCGCGAGTCGAGCGCACGCTTCGAGGCGATCCGCCCCGCCCTCGCGCCGGCGCTCGCGGCGCACGTGCGCCCCGGCCCGCTCGATGCCGATGGCTGGTCGCTGCTCGCCGCGAACCCGGCCGTTGCCGCCAAGCTGCGCCAGTTGCAACCGCGCCTGCAGGCGCGGCTCGCCGAGTGCGGCTGGCCGCCGCTGGCGCTGCGCGTCAAGGTGAGCGCCGAATGAAGCCCGGGCCTGCGTCGTCCGCCGCGCCGTCCGTGCGGCCGGCCGCCAGCCGGCCGGGCCGGCGCCGTGAGTGAAACGCGCGCCCTGCTGTTGACCGACATCGTCGACAGCACGGCGATCGCGAGCCGGCTCGGCGACGAGAAAGCGGCGGCGCTGAACGCGGCGCACGACCGCGCCGCGCGCGACCTGCTGCGCCGGATGAACGGCCACGAGATCGACAAGACCGACGGCCTGCTGATGCTGTTCGACGCCGCCGCCGACGCCGCCGCCTATGCCCTCGCCTACCACCGTGCGCTGGCCGCGCTCGACGTGCCGCTCGAGGCGCGTGCCGGCCTGCACGTCGGCAGCGTCGTCGTTCGCGCCAACAGCGCCGAGGACATCGCGCGCGGTGCCAAGCCGCTCGAGGTCCACGGCATCGCCAAGGCGACGGTGGCGCGCGTCATGGCGCTCGCGCCCGGCGGGCGCACGCTGCTCACCGCCGCGGCGCGCGACGCGCTGGGCGAGACGGCGCTGCCCGTCCATTCGCACGGCCACTGGCGATTGAAGGGAGTCGCCGAGCCGATCGAGCTGTTCGAGCTGGGCGCGGGCGCCGCCGCTCTCGCGCCGCCGACGGACTCGGAAAAGGCCTATCGCGTCGTTCGCGGCAGCCCCTTGTGGCTGCCGGTGCGAGAGATCCGGCACAGCCTGCCCGCCGAGCGCGACGCCTTCGTCGGCCGCGCCGAGGCGCTCGTCGAGATCGAGCAGCGCTTGGACGCCGGCGCACGGCTCGTCTCGCTGCTCGGCATCGGCGGCACCGGCAAGACGCGACTCGCGACGTACTTTGCGTGGACCCACCTCGGCGACTTCCAGGGCGGCGTCTGGTTCTGCGACCTCTCGCAGGCGCGCGACCTCGACGGCATCGTCGACGCCGTCGCGCAGGGGCTCGAAGTGCCGCTCGGCAAGGAAGACCCCGTCGTCCAGCTCGGCCACGCGATCGCCGGGCGCGGGCACTGCCTCGTCATCCTCGACAACTTCGAGCAGGTGGCGCGCCACGCCGAGGAATCGCTCGGCCGCTGGCTCGACCGTGCGGCGCAGGCGCGGTTCATCGTGACGACGCGCGAAGTGCTCGGCGTGCACGGCGAGGCGACGATCGCCCTCGCGCCGCTGCCGGCCGCCGACGCGGTGACGCTGTTCGTCCGGCGCGCACTCGCGGCGAAGTACGACTTCGCGCCGAACGCCGACGAGCAGGACGCGATCGCGCGGCTCGCGAAGCTGCTCGACGGCTTGCCGCTCGCGATCGAGCTTGCCGCGGCGCGCGTGCGCGTGATGTCGCCGCGCATGCTGCTGTCGCGCATGGACCAGCGCTTTCGCCTGCTGACCGCCGGCGGCGGCCGCCATGACCGCCAGGCCACGCTGCGCGCGGCGTTCGACTGGTCCTGGGACCTGCTGTCGCCCGCCGAGAAGGCTGCGCTCGCACAGCTCTCGGTGTTCGACGGCGGCTTCACGCTCGAATCCGCCGAAGCCTTGCTCGATCTGCCTGCCGAGGCCGAATCGAGGTGGACGGTCGATGTGCTGCAGTCGCTCGTTGACAAATCCTTCGTCCGCGGCGTGAGCGGCACGCGCTTCGACCTGCTGGTAAGCGTGCAGGAGTACGCCGCCGAGCATCTGCGCGCGGCCGAGCGATTCCCCGGCAGCGGCCCCGAGGCTCTCGCGGCGGCACGCCTGCGCCACTGCAGGCACTTCGCGTCGATCGAGATCGATGCGGCAACCGCCGAAGGCTGCATCGAATTCGGCAACCTCGTCGCCGCATGCCGCCGTGCCGCCGCATGCGGCGAGCCGGCGCTGGCAACCTCCGCGCTCGAGCGGGCCTGGGCTGCGATCGAACTGCGCGGGCCGTTTCGGCTCGGCGCCGAACTGGCGGCGCAGGTGCTCGCCATTCCCGGATTGCGGGCGGCCGATCTTGCGCGCGCGAGCCGGACCGCCGGCGCCGCACTGCAGGCCTGCGGCGACGTGACGCAGGCGAAGCTGCAGTTCGAGACCGCGCTGTCCGTCGCGATCGAAGCCGGCGAGACGTCGGTCGAGAACTGGTTGCACATCAACCTCGGCGAGGTGCTCGCCAACGAAGGCCGCATCGACGAGGCAGGCAGCCACTACGCGACCGCGCTCGAGGCGTCGCGCCGGCTCGGCGATCGCAAGCTCGAGTGCGCCGCGCTCAACAGCCTGGGCAACGCAGCCGACGCACAGGGCCGGCTCGACGCGGCGCGAACGCACTACGAGCAGGCGCTTGGCGTCGCTCGCGGCGCCGGCGACCGGCGCCGCGAGCGTGCGCTGCTCGGCAATCTCGGCAACGTCAAGGCCAGCCTCGGCGCGATGGACGAAGCACGCGCCGACTACGAATCCGGGCTGCGCGCGGCGCGCGCAGCGGCCGACCGCCGGCGCGAAGGCAACGCGCTGTCGAACCTGGGCCTGCTCGACCTCGTCGAGCAGCAAGTCGCGTCGGCCGAGGCGCGGTTCGAAGCCGCGCTGCGGATCGCGCGCGAGATGGGTTACCGCCGCCTGGAGTGCATTGCGCTGTGCAACCTGGGCATCGCGCAGGACGGGCAGGGGCAGGCGAGCCAGGCGCAGGCGAACTTCGAACAATCGCTCGCCATCGCGCGCGAACTCGAGGACCACACCTCGCAGGGCCAGGTGCTCGGCTATCTCGGCCTGTCGCACGCCCGCCGCGCGCGGTTCGACAGGGGGCGCGAGTGCCTTGACGCGGGCGAATCACTGCTGATGCAGGCCGGCGACCCGGTGAGTCTGGCGCTGCTGCACTGCTGCCGCGCCGAGGCCGAAGCCCTTGCCGGCAGCCGCGAGGCCGCCCGCCGCGCGGCCGCCGCGGCGCTGGAACTGGCGCACAGCACCGGAGCAGGGCCGCACTCGGAACTCGGCGTTGCGCTCGCGCGGATCGATCGCCTGATCGACGCGACCTGATCGCGCTCCTGCGGTCAGCTCTCGTTGCGGATCTTGGGGTCGAGGTCGCAAACGGCCGCGCCCTTCCTGTTTTTCACATGGACCGCGTAGTAGTACTCGTGGGCTCGGGGGTTGCGGTTGCGCCACTGGAAGCCCTTGCCGGCGTCGAATCGATCCGCGCGGTCGAAGTCGTGCGAGGCGTTGCCGTCGATCGCGATGCCGTCCGTCGTGAAGACGAATCCCCCGCCCGCCGTCTTGTCTGCGAGCCGCCAGAAGATGAACTTGTTGCGCACGCCGCGCGGGAACGCGATCGTCTCCTGATCGGCTTCCATCGTCAGCGCGCAGCCGTTCTTGGCGTCGCTGACGGTCACGGTGATGCTGCAATCGTCGCGGTTGTCGTTTTTCGCGCAGCGGCGCGCTGCCTGCGCAGCCCTGACCATGTCGGCGTCCTGCGTTGCGGTCAGCAGCGGATCATCGGTCGCGGCGCAAGCGGCGGCCAGCGCACCGGTGAAGAGCATCGCGATCAGGGTTTTCGGTGCCATGTCTGCTCCTCGGTCGTGGGTTCATGCCATCGCCGTATCGCTGCAACGCGGCCCGGTCGACTGCGCGGGCCAATCCCGACTCATGCCGTCACCCGCGGTGTCCGAGGTCTGGTGCCGGCTATCTGGCTCGAACAGATGACCTTCCGCTTACAAGGCGGGTGCTCTACCAACTGAGCTAAGCCGGCACGGCGCCCGGCCCGAATCTGCCCTGGCGACGATGAGCGCGAGTATAGGTTCGGGCGGTCCTCGCCGAAGCCTACTTTACGCGCTTGAGCGACGGCCGCCCCGGACTCGCCGGCGGCTGCGGGGGGTCCGGCGGCTTCGGGGCGCGCGGCGTGGATTTCGTCGTGCGGGCTGACGATGCGCCTTCATCGGCCAGAGACAGCCGAGGTGTTCCGTGCGCCGCGTTCGCCGTGTCGGCATCGGCGCGGGCCGCGGCACCCGCGCTCGGCGCCGGAAACGCCATGCCCTGCCCGTTCTCGCGGGCGTAGATCGCGATCACGTGCGTCACCGGAACGCTGATCTCGCGCGCCGTGCCGCCGAAGCGCGCCTTGAACTCGATGAAGTCATTGCCCATGCGCAACGCGTTCGTCGCCTCGAGCCCGATGTTGAGGACGATCTCGTTGTTCTTCACGTACTCCGGCGGCACGTGCACGCTGGCGTCGACGAAGACGGCGATGTAGGGCGTGAAGCCGTTCTCGGTGCACCACTCGTGCAGCGCACGGATCAGGTAGGGCCGGGTCGAGACGCCGGCGTCGGCCGGCGGAGTGGGCAGGCTCATCGCGCGTCGCAGGACTACTTGCGCATCACCTTCTCGGACGGCGTCAGCGCCTCGATGTAGGCGGCGCGCGAGAAGATGCGCTCGGCGTACTTGAGCAGCGGCATCGCGTTCTTGGACATGTCGATGCCGTAGTAGTCGAGCCGCCACAGGAGCGGCGCGATCGCGACGTCGAGCATCGAGAAGTCGTCGCCCAGCATGTACTTGTTCTTCAGGAAGATCGGCGCGAG
>JBDHSE010000010.1:0-24608 GCA_039807955.1 Ideonella sp.
ACCGTCGAGCTCGAGTGCATGGACACGCCGGGCCACACGATGTGCCACATCTGCCTGCGCTCGCACACCGAGCAGCCGGCGCTCTTCTCGGGCGACACCCTCTTCAACGCCGGCGCCGGCAACTGCCACAACGGCGGCAACGTCGAGGAGTTGTTCGCGACGTTTGCCGGCCAGATCTCGAAGCTGCCCGACGCCACGCGCGTCTACGCCGGCCACGACTACCTCGAGAACAACCTGAAGTTCACGCTCGCCCGCGAGCCCGACAACGCGGCGGCGAAGGCGCTGCTGCCGAAGGTCGAGGGCCACGACGCCGCCAACGCGATCGTGACGACGCTCGCCGACGAGAAGCGCATCAACACCTTCCTGCGCCTGACGAGCGAAAGCGTGATCGCGAAGCTGCGCGAGAGCTTTCCGGACCTGCCCGAAAAGCCCGACGCGAAGACGGTGTTCGTCAAGCTGCGCGAGCTGCGCAACAAGTGGTAGGCGGCGGCGTCACGGACAGGTCGTGACGCTTTCGATCAGCGCGGCGCCGCGCCGAGCGCCTGCTCCAAATCGGCGATCAGGTCGTCGCAGTTCTCGATGCCGACCGACAGCCGCAGCAGGTCGGATGGCACCGGCGAGCCGGCGCCTTCGACGCTCGCGCGGTGCTCGATCAGGCTTTCGGTGCCGCCGAGCGAGGTGGCGCGCGTCCACAGTTCGGTGCGCGCCGCGACGGCGATCGCAGCCGCCTCGCCCCCCTTGGTGCGGATCGATAGCATGCCGCCGAAGCCGCCGTGCATCTGGCGCGCGGCGACGGCGTGGCCGTGCGCACTCTTCAACCCCGGGTAGAGCACCTCGGCGACTTGCGGGTGGCGTTCGAAGTGCTCGGCGATGCGCAGCGCCGAGCGCGATGCGGCGCCGACGCGCAGATGCAGCGTGCGCATGCCGCGCAGCAGCAGCCAGGCCTCGAACGAGCCGAGCGTGCCGCCGATCTGCGCCCGAACCGCGCGGATGCGCCGCCACAGTTCGGTGTCGTCGCGCGTGACGACGACGCCGGCGAGCAGGTCCGAGTGGCCGTTGAGGTACTTCGTCGCGGCGTGCATCACGAGATCGGCGCCGAGCGCGAGCGGCTGCGTCAGCACCGGCGATGCGACGGTCGAATCGACGGCCAGCAGCGCGCCCGCTTCGCGCGCGAGCGACGCCGTCGCGGCGATGTCGGTCACGGTCCACAGCGGATTGGCCGGCGTCTCGACCCAGACGAGCTTCGTCCTGCCGGGGCGCAGCGCCGCGCGCACCGCGCCGGGGTCGGTCATGTCGATCAGCTCGACGGCGAGCCCCCACTGCGCCGCGAAGCCGGTGAGCCAGTTGCGCAGCGACCAGTACATGACCTTCGGCGCGAGCACATGGTCGCCTGGTCCGAGCGCCTGGAAGATCGCCGTCGCCGCCGCCATGCCCGACGCGAAGAGCGCCGCCGCATGCCCGCGCTCCAGCACGCAGATCACCGCCTCGACCTGGTCGAACGCCGGGTTGTCGGCGCGCGCATAGACGCGACCCGAGCGGTACTGGTTGTCGGCGTCGCGCAGGTAGGTCGACGAGGTGTGGATCGGCGGCGTGACGGCTCGCGTGCGCTCGTCGACCCAGCCCAGCGCCTGGGCGGCGATCGTTTCGGGTCTGACCTTGGTCGGGTCCATGCAGCCTTGCCTCGTTTGCGTTGCGAGCGGCTTCAATCGATCGGCGTCAGCTTCGCGATGCCGAGCGCGAGCCACTTGGCGCCGTGGCGGGCGAAGTTGATCTGCGCGCGCGCGTCGGCCGCGCTGCCTTCGAGCGTGACGATCACGCCTTCGCCGAACTTGGCGTGAAAGACACGCTGGCCGATGCGCAGGCCGTGGCCGGCGGTCTTCTGCTTCATGACCGGCGCGGCCTCGACCTTGCCGGCGCCGACGATCGACGCCAGCCCCGACCCCTTCGCCCATGCCGACTGGTACTCGCGCGCGTAGCCCGAGCCGAAGCCCTGGTTGCGCGGCGTGATCCACTTCAGCGACTCGTCGGGAAGTTCGTCGACGAAGCGGCTCTTGACGTTGTAGCGCGTCTGGCCGTGCAGCATGCGCGTCTGCGAGAAGCTCAGGTACAGGCGCTTTCGCGCGCGCGTGATCGCGACGTACATCAGGCGGCGCTCCTCCTCCAGCCCGTCGCGGTCGGCGGCCGAGTTCTCGTGCGGGAAGAGGCCCTCCTCGAGCCCGGTGATGAAGACGCAGTCGAACTCGAGGCCCTTGGCCGAATGCACCGTCATCAGCTGGATCGCGTCGGCGCCGGCGTCGGCCTGGTTGTCGCCCGCCTCGAGCGCGGCGTGGGTCAGGAAGGCGGCGAGCGGCGACATGATCTCGCCGGACTCGGGGTCGGGCGATGCGCCTGAAATGGCGCCCCCTCCCCCAGCCCCTCCCCCTGCGGGGGCGGGGGGATCAGGTGGACCCGCGGCGAGGGCCACGGCATCCTTGCCGAAGCCTTCGAGCATGACGAAGGCTTCGGCGGCGTTGACGAGTTCGGCGAGGTTCTCGAGCCGGTCCTGGCCTTCCTTGTCGTGGCGGTAGAAGTCGGCGAGGCCGCTCTTGTCAATCACCTGCTCGATGATCTCGCGCAGCGTCAGGCCCTGCGTCGCGGCGCGCAGCGCGTCGATCAGCGCGACGAAGGCGCCGACCTTGGCGCCGCCCTTGCCGAGCGCCGCCGCGGCTGCCTGCATCAGGCTGCTTGCGCCTGCGCGCGCCGCGTCCTGCACCTGCTCGACGGTGCGCGCGCCGATGCCGCGCGCGGGGAAGTTGACGACGCGCAGGAAGCTCGTGTCGTCGTTCGGGTTCTCGATCAGCCGCAGGTAGGCGAGCGCGTGCTTGACCTCGGCGCGCTCGAAGAAGCGCAAGCCCCCGTAGACGCGGTACGGCACGCCGGAATTGAAGAGCGCCGATTCGAGCACCCGCGACTGCGCGTTGCTGCGGTACAGCAGCGCGATCTGCGCCCGCGGCGTGCCCTCGCGGTGCAACTGCTGCAGTTCCTCGAGCAGCCACTGCGCCTCGGCAAAGTCGCTCGTCGCCTCGAACACCCGCACCGGCTCGCCGGCGCCGGCGTCGGTGCGCAGGTTCTTGCCGAGACGGCGCGTGTTGCGCGCGATCAGCGCGTTGGCGGCATCGAGGATGTGGCTGCTGCTGCGGTAGTTCTGCTCGAGGCGGATCAGGTGCTCGACGCGGAACTCGCGCTGGAAGTCGGCCATATTGCCGACCAGCGCGCCGCGAAACGCATAGATGCTCTGGTCGTCGTCGCCGACCGCGAGCACGCTCGTGGCAGCGATGCCGGCCGCGGCGTCGCCGGTCGTCGCGAACATCTTCAGCCACTGGTACTGCAGCCGGTTCGTGTCCTGGAACTCGTCGACCAGGATGTGGCGAAAGCGGCGCCGGTAGTGTTCGCGCAAGGCGTCGTTGTCGCGCATCAGCTCGACGGTGCGCAGCATCAGCTCGGCAAAGTCGACGCTGCCCTCGCGCTGGCACTGGTCCTCGTAGGCCTGGTAGATCTCGGCCAGGCGCCGCGTCTGCTCGTCGCGCACCGCGATGTCGCGCGGGCGCAGGCCGTCGTCCTTCGATCCGGCGATGAAGGCGGCGACCTGCTTCGGAACGAAGCGCTCTTCGTCGAGGTTCATCGCCTTGACGATGCGCTTGACCGACGCGAGCTGGTCCTGCATGTCGAGAATCTGGAAGCTCTGCGGCAAGGCGGCGAGCTTCCAGTGCGTGCGCAGGAAGCGGTTGCACAGGCCGTGGAAGGTGCCGACCCACATGCCGCGAACCGGGATAGTCAGCATCGCCGACAGGCGGGCGAGCATCTCCTTGGCCGCCTTGTTCGTGAACGTGACCGCCATCACGCCGCCGGGCGAGACCTGGCCGGTCGTCAGCAGCCACGCGATGCGCGTCGTCAGCACCCGCGTCTTGCCCGATCCGGCGCCGGCGAGGATCAGCGCTGGCTGCGGCGGCAACGTGACGGCGGCGAGCTGCTCCGGGTTCAGGCCGCGCAGCAGGCCGCCTTCTTGACGATGAACCTGCGCGACAGGGGTAACGGCAGCTTCATCGGGATGCGGGGCCATCCTGCAATTCTAGAAGGCGGCCCGTAGCGCGGCGGTGCAACGACCCATTCAGGCCGGCGCCGCCGTCGGATGCGCATCAAGCCTTGCGGCGGGCTCCGATGAAGCCGACGAACGCCAGCCCGGCCAGCATCAGCGCGTAGGTGCCGGGCTCGGGAATCGGCGCCGCCTCGAAGCCGGCATAGCGCACGTTCATCTGCGAGTTGTTGTAGAAGCCGAACTGGCCCGAAGCGAACGTGCTGTCGGAGACCGTCTGGTCCCACAAGGTCGTCGCGCCATCCTTGACGACGATGGTGAACCCGGTGCCGGCGTTGAACGTCAGGTGAAAGTCGTAGAGCTTGTTGTACTCCCAGCCCGCGGTGCTGGAGTGGTTCGTCGCCAGAACGCTCATGTCGCCATAGTCGACCTGGTTCTCCCAGAACTCGGCGATCGAGAGATCAACGAGCCCGTCGCCAGTGGCGCCGGTGAACTTCTTGATCGTCATCCCCTCGGCAGCATTTGTGCCGGAATAGCTCTGCGAGCCCTTCTTCCAGTCGAACAGATAGAAGTTGCTCGAGTTCTGATAGCCGAACGCAAAGCCCATATAGTCGTCATCGCCGTCACCCGGCAGAACCTGCCAGCTGCCGTCCATCGTGTAGCTCGACCGGTTGGTGTTGTCGAGGAAGAACGACGGGTCGGCATTGATGACTTGCTTCACCGCGGTGGCGCCCGGCTCGAGCACCCAGCTTCCGGCACCCTGACCGCCCGGGAAGTTGAGCGTCAATGCAGTCCAGGGTGTGAGATCGATCGGCGCCGCCGTGGCGGCGGCCGCCGACAGGGCGAGACATGCGGAAAGCGTAGTACGCAGAAAGGTCCGAGCCATGAGTTCCTCCGGTGGTTGACGGCCTCGCGGCCAGAGATGCCACTGCGAAGCGGCACTTGGTTGCAGCCATACCGAGTCTCACGACCGCGTGGAACCCGGTCAACCCCGCATTCAAGGGGGGTGGGTGAGCCGACGCTTTCGCCGGTCGTGACTCGATCCGCCGTCCTGATGCACCATCGGGTTTGTCGGGGCAGGATGCGCGGCGATGGCCCGACCCTGCCCGGGGAGCAAAGATGTCACCTGTCGCGTTTCGAGGCCTGGCTTGTGCCTGCGGATTCATCGTGTCTTCGGTCACGGACGCCGCCGCTGTGTGTCCACCGACGCCACGAGCGGTGCTGCTCGACCGTTTCATCCCGGCAGACTGCCAGTCGTGCTGGCAGGAACGCAGCGAAGCAGGGCCCGGCGTGCTCGCTCTGGACTGGATCGTCCCCAGCCCGCGCGGAGACGATGCGCCTCTGGCCGCTGCCGCACTGCCCGCGGCGGGCGTGCGCGCGGGGACCATCGCGCAGACCGCAACCACAAGCCGCGGGCATGTCCTGCCTTCTGGCACTGGACTGTCGCTGCGCGTGGAGCAAGGCCCGCCGTTCAACGGCTATATCGCGGCGCAGGTCGATGTCGAACGCGATGCTACGCGCGGCGGCAGGTCGGCGACAGCCGGCGCCACCGCCTACCTCGCGCTCGTCGAGCAGGTGCGCGCCGGCGAGGAAAGCACGCCGATCGAGCGCATGCTCGTCCGCGCCGTGGTCGGGCCGCTGCCGCTGGGCGAGGGTGAGACCGCGCACCTGCACGCGTTTCGCATTCCGCAGGGCAGCCGGCCGGTGCGGCTGACGGCGGTCGGCTGGGTCGAGGCGCCGGGCGGCAAGGTGCTCGCCGCGGCGCGCGTCGAACCCGATGGCTGCGTGCCGGCCAGATAATCGAGGCCTTCGCGGCGCGAGAGGCGAGCCATGGAAATCTTCGACTACGACAACATCCTGCTGCTGCCGCGCAAGTGCCGCGTCGAGAGCCGCAGCGAATGCGACGCCTCAGCCGAGTTCGGCGCGCGCCGCTTCAAGCTGCCGGTCGTCCCGGCCAACATGAAGACCGTGATCGACGAGCCGATCAGCGAGTGGCTCGCCGCAAACGATTACTTCTACGTCATGCACCGCTTCGACCTCGACAACGTCGCCTACGCGAAGACGATGCGCGACAAGGGCCTCTACGTGTCGATCAGCTCGGGCGTCAAGCGGCCCGATTACGCCATCATCGACCGCCTCGCGGCCGAAGGCGTCGGCGCCGACTACATCACGATCGACATCGCGCACGGCCACGCCGAGAGCGTTCGCAAGATGATCGAGCACATCAAGCAGCGGCTGCCGGCGAGCTTCGTCATCGCCGGCAACGTCGCGACGCCCGAGGCGGTGATCGACCTCGAGAACTGGGGCGCGGACGCGACCAAGGTCGGCGTCGGTCCGGGCAAGGTCTGCATCACGAAGCTCAAGACTGGATTCGGCACCGGCGGCTGGCAACTGTCGGCGCTGAAGTGGTGCGCGCGCGTCGCCACCAAGCCGATCATCGCCGACGGCGGCATCCGCGATCACGGCGACATCGCCAAGAGCGTGCGCTTCGGCGCCGCGATGGTGATGATCGGCTCGCTCTTCGCCGGCCACGAGGAGTCGCCCGGCAAGACGGTCGAGGTCGACGGCAAGCTCTTCAAGGAGTACTACGGGTCGGCCTCCGACTTCAACAAGGGCGAGTACAAGCACGTCGAGGGCAAGCGCATCCTCGAGCCGATCAAGGGCAAGCTCGCCGACACGCTGCGCGAGATGCGCGAGGACGTGCAAAGCTCGATTTCGTACTCGGGCGGCACCAAGCTCGCCGACCTGCGCAAGGTCAACTACGTCATCCTCGGCGGCGAGAACGCGGGCGAGCATCTGCTGATGTAGGCGGCGCGGCAGCCTTGCGTCATCGCTGCGCGGCCTCGCCGACGAGGCGAGCGGTGCAGCTTGCGCATCCGCCGTTTCGCGGGCGACACCTACAATCGCAGCCTTCGAAAAGCACGGCGATGCCTCGCCGATCCGCACCGTGACCGCCCCCTCGACGACCGAACTCGCCAAGTCCTTCGAACCCGCCGCCATCGAAGCCAGATGGGCGCCGAACTGGGAGGCGAGCGGCGTCTACGAGCCGACGCTCGACACGGGCAAGCCGTCGTTCTGCATCCAGTTGCCGCCGCCGAACGTAACCGGGACGCTGCACATGGGGCACGCGTTCAACCAGACGATCATGGACGCGCTGACGCGATACCACCGCATGCGCGGCTTCAACACGCTGTGGGTGCCGGGCACCGACCACGCCGGCATCGCGACGCAAATCGTCGTCGAGCGCCAGTTGCAGGAGCAGGGCACGAGCCGGCACGACATCGGGCGCGAGGCCTTCACCGCCAAGGTCTGGGAGTGGAAGGAAAGCTCGGGCTCGACGATCACGCGCCAGATGCGCCGCATGGGCGCGAGCGTGAGCTGGAAGCACGAGTACTTCACGATGGACGGCAAGCTCTCGCCGGTCGTCACCGAGACCTTCGTGCGGTTGTACGAAGAGGGCCTGATCTATCGCGGCAAGCGCATGGTCAACTGGGACCCGGTGTTGAAGTCGGCGGTGTCGGACCTCGAAGTCGAGAGCGAGGAGGAGGAAGGGTTCCTCTGGCACATCCGCTATCCGCTCGAAGACGGCTCGGGGTCGGTCGTCGTCGCGACGACGCGGCCCGAGACGATGCTCGGCGACACGGCGGTGATGGTGCATCCCGAGGACGAACGCTACGCGTCACTCGTCGGCAAGCAGGTGCGGCTGCCGCTGTGCGACCGCACGATTCCGCTCATCGCCGATGCCTATGTCGATCGCAGCTTCGGCACCGGCGTCGTCAAGGTGACGCCGGCGCACGACGTGAACGACCATGCGGTCGGCGAGCGCCACGGCCTGCCGGTGATCGGCGTACTTGCGCTCGACGCGACGATCAACGAGAACGCGCCCGCCGCGTACCGCGGACTGGACCGCTTCGCCGCGCGCAAGCAGGTCGTCGCCGACCTCGACGCGCTGGGCCTCGTCGTCGAAATCAGGAAGCACCGCCTGATGGTGCCGCGCTGCGCGCGCACCGGGCAGATCGTCGAGCCGATGCTGACCGACCAATGGTTCGTCGCGACGACGAAGCCGGGCAAGGACGGCAGGAGCATCGCCGACAAGGCGATCGCGGCCGTCGCCAGCGGCGAGGTGCGCTTCGTCCCCGAGCAGTGGGTCAACACCTACAACCAGTGGATGACGAACATCACCGACTGGTGCATCTCGCGCCAGCTGTGGTGGGGGCACCAGATCCCGGCCTGGTACGGCAGCGCGGGCGAGATCTTCGTCGCCCGCGACGAGGCCGAGGCGCGCGCCAAGGCCGACGCCGCGGGCTATCGCGGCACGCTCGTGCGCGACGAGGACGTGCTCGACACCTGGTACTCGTCGGCGCTCGTGCCGTTTTCGACGCTCGGCTGGCCGGCGCAGACGAAGGAACTGGATCTCTTCCTGCCGTCGTCGGTGCTCGTCACGGGCTACGAGATCATCTTCTTCTGGGTCGCGCGGATGATCATGATGACGACCCACTTCACCGGCAAGGTGCCGTTTCGCGACGTCTACATCCACGGCATGGTGCGCGACGCCGAAGGCCAGAAGATGAGCAAGTCCGAAGGCAACGTGATCGACCCGGTGGATCTGATCGACGGCGTGGACCTGCCGACGCTCGTTCGCAAGTCGACCTTCGGCCTGCGCAAGCCCGAGACGGCGCCGCGCATCGCCAAACGCACGGAAAAGGAGTTCCCGCACGGCATACCGTCGTACGGCACCGATGCGCTGCGCTTCACGATGGCGAGCTACGCGAGCCTCGGCCGCAACATCGCGTTCGACACCAAGCGCTGCGAGGGCTACCGCAATTTCTGCAACAAGCTCTGGAACGCGACGCGCTTCGTGCTGATAAACTGTCCACCGGGGCCGGCCGCTGGCGCGGGTGCGCAGGACGATGCAGCGGCGCAGGAGATGGTCCTTTCGCAAGCCGATCGCTGGATCGTCGGCGAACTGCAGCGCGTCGAGGCGGCCGTCGAGAGGGGCTTTGCCGAGTACCGCATCGACAACGTCGCCAACGCAATCTACGCCTTCGTCTGGGACGAGTACTGCGACTGGTACCTCGAGATCGCGAAGTCGCAGTTGCAGGCGGGCAGCGAGCCCGAGTTGAGGGCGACGCGCACGACGCTGCTGCGCGTGCTGGAAGCCGTCTTGCGGCTGCTGCACCCGATCGCGCCGTTCATCAGCGCCGAACTCTGGGAGACGGTAGCCGTCGCCTCCGGGCGCAAGGCGGCCGGCGGCAAGGAGTCGATCGTCGTCGCGCCCTATCCGCGGTCGCAGCCCGAGCGAATCGACCCGGCGGCCGACGCCTGGGTCGCACAGTTGAAGGGCATGGTCGGCGCCTGCCGCGCGTTGCGCAGCGAGATGGGCCTCGCGCCGGGCGCGCGCGTGCCGCTGTGCGTGCACGGCGAGGCGGCCTTCATCGCGCAGGCGTCGCATCTGTTGAAGGCCTTGGCACGGTTGTCGGAGGTGAAGCTCTTCACCGACGACGCGGCGTACGCGCAGGCGACGCAGAACACGCCGGTCGTGCTGCACGGCGCGGCGCGGCTTGCGCTGCAGGTCGAGATCGACGTCGGCGCCGAGCGCGAACGTCTCTCGAAGGAGATCGCGCGCCTCGACGCCGAGATCGCGAAGGCTGGTGCCAAGCTCGCCAACGCCGGCTTCGTCGAACGCGCACCGGCGGCGGTCGTCGAGCAGGAGCGCCGGCGGGCGGCCGAGTTCACGGCGCAGGTCGAACGCTTGCGCGAGCAGGCCGCGCGCCTCGGCCAGCCGGCCTGAGCGCCTGTCAGCCGCCGGCGTCGGCGGCAAGGATTTGGTCGATGCGCTTGGCGACGGCCCAGGCGCTGCGCAGATGCGCATCGCCGGTCGTGCTGGCGACGCGCGGCGAGACCTGCAGCGATTCGATGCCGTGCAGCGGCCGGCCCGCCTCGAGCAGGCCGGGCTCGACGCTGTCTAGCCAGACGGCAGAGATGCGCTCGTTGGCAAGCGCGTCGGCGAGCGCGACTTCGTCGAACAGCGCCGAATGGGCGATGCTGACGATCACCTGGTGCGGCTTGCAGTGCGGCAGGAAGCGCTCGCCGAGCAGGCCGCGATAGCGGTTGAAGTACGGCAGCAGGACGCAGACGACGTCGGACTCCTCGAGCAGTTCGCGCAAGCCCAGCGGCGCGATCAGCCAGCGCTCCCAGACGTCGTCGCTCGCGTGGCGCGCCGGGTCGTAGCCAACCATGCGCACGTCGAATCCGGCCAGCAGTTGCGCCATCGAACGCGCCGCCGCCGACATGCCGACGACGCCGACGGTGCTGCCGCTCAATTCGCGGCCGGCGAGGTTGCCGTCGGCGCCGATGATGGGGAAACGCCGCAGCAGCGACAGCATCGCCTGGATCATGAACTCGGCCTCGGCCTGCGCCGTCGCCGTCAGGCTGCGCACGACCTCGACGCCGGCCAGCGCGCAGGCGTCGCGGTCGATGTTCTCGGCGCCCGCGCTGACGCGGCCGACGGCGCGCAGCAGCGGCGCCTGCTGCAGCGTCTGCGCGTCGAGCGCAAGTTCCGGCGGGACGATCAGCGCCCGCACGTCGTACAGCCCCTGGCGAAACGCCCGCGCGTCGCGTGCGAGGTGCGGCGCGTGGCGCACCGCATGGCGCGCCTCGAGCCAGCGCATGACCTCGGGCTCGAGCGTTTCGACGATCAGAAGATCCATGCAATGTTGGCAAAGGCAGCGATTCGGCAGCGCATGGGGCATGCCACAATCGTTTGGACTCTCACCTGATTTTGTAAGTAAATGTTAATCAACAAGGCCATTTTCCCCGTTGCCGGGCTCGGCACACGCTTCCTGCCGGCCACCAAGGCACAACCCAAGGAGATGCTTCCGGTCGTCGACAAGCCGCTGATCCAGTACGCCGTCGAGGAAGCGTACGCCGCAGGCGTGCGCGAGATGATCTTCGTGACCGGCCGCCACAAGCGCCCGATCGAGGATCACTTTGACATGACTTTCGAATTGGAGATAGCCCTCGAACAGGCGGGTAAGGAAGACCTGCTCGAGGTCGTGCGCGGCGTCAAGCCCGACGACATGGAATGCATCTACGTGCGCCAGGCGCAGGCGCTCGGCCTGGGCCACGCCGTGCTGTGCGCGCAGCGCCTCGTCGGCAACCAGCCGTTCGCCGTGCTGCTCGCCGACGACCTGATGGTCGGCAAGCCGCCGATCCTCGCGCAGATGGTCGAGCAGTTCAAGGAGTGGCGGGCGTCGATCCTCGCCGTGCAGGAGGTACCGGCCGAGCAGACGCGGCGCTACGGCATCGTCGCCGGCACGCCGGTCAACGAGAGGATGATGGACATCACGCGCATCGTCGAGAAGCCCGCGCCGGAGGACGCGCCTTCGCGGCTGGGCGTCGCCGGGCGCTACATCCTGACGCCGGGCGTGTTCCACGAGATCGCGTCGCAGCCGCGCGGCGTCGGCGGCGAGATCCAGTTGACCGACGGCATCTCCGGCTTGCTGCGCCGCGAGAAGGTCTTCGCCTACCGCTACGACGGCAAGCGCTACGACTGCGGCAGCAAGGAAGGCTTCCTGCAGGCCAACGTCGAGCTGGCACTGGAGCATCCGCAACTCGGGGCGGGCTTCAGAGAGTTCCTGCAAGGCCTCGCGGTCTGAAGCAAAGCGCGGCATGAATGCCGCGCGTTCGTGAGCGCGGTATGAATGCGCGTCAGCGCCGCCGCAGCACGTGCACGAAATCCTGTCCGGCGTGAGTCTGCTCGACGAGTTCGTTGCCCGTCTGGCGCGCGAAGGCCTGGAAGTCGCGCATCGAACCGGGGTCGGTCGACACGACCTCGAGCAGTTCGCCGGTCTGCATCTCGGCGAGCGCCTTCTTCGCCTTGAGGATAGGCAGCGGGCAGTTCAGGCCACGGGTATCGAGTTGCTTGTTGACGTCCATGGTGCTGGCTCCTTGCGCGAGGCGCGATTCTAGGATTGCGCCGCGTCGTCGGCCGACTGCGCCGCCGGCCGCTCGATCCATTGCGGCTCGATGCCGCGCCCGCGCAGCCAGTCGGCGAGCGCGAAGCCGGTGCCGGCCGTCCAGCAGCGCACCGCTTCGGGCCGGAACAGGCGGTACTCGGCGAGTTCGGCCGAGAGCACGATCTCGCCCTGCGCCTGCGCGTGGTAGGCGATGATGACCTGGTTCATGCGCTGGAAGTCGTAGACGCCGATCAGCGAGACGGCGTCGACGAC
Organism: Ideonella sp.; assembly: GCA_039807955.1. GTDB lineage: Bacteria > Pseudomonadota > Gammaproteobacteria > Burkholderiales > Burkholderiaceae_C > CAIKUF01. The sequence continues at coordinate 12,304 of JBDHSE010000010.1, forward strand.
GAGCGAGGTCTCCTCCGCCACTTCGCGCGCCAGCCCCTGCTGCGGCGACTCGCCGGCTTCCATGAAGCCGGTGACGAGGCCGAAGAATTTGCCCGACCACGCCGCGTTGCGGGCGAGCAGCAACTGCCCGTCGCGGTCGGTTAGTTCGATCACCGCCGCGAGCACCGGCGTCGGGTTGTTCCAGTGCGTGTAGCCGCACGCCGGGCAGCGCAGCCGCGTCTTCGGCCCGCTGTCCTCGACAGCCTCGATCGCGCGCAGCGCCGTCGCGCACTGCGGGCAGAAGCGGAACTCGTAGGGCGTCGTCATCGTCAGGCCGGAAAGACGCCGGTCGACAGGTAGCGGTCGCCGCGGTCGCAGACGACGAAGACGATCGTCGCGCGTTCGACCTGCCTCGCCACCTGCAGCGCGACCCAGCAGGCGCCGGCCGCCGAGATGCCGCCGAAGATGCCCTCCTCGCGCGCGAGGCGGCGCGCCATCTCCTCGGCATCGGCCTGCGACACGCTGATCGTCTCGTCGACGCAGGCCGGGTCGTAGATCTTGGGCATGTAGGCCTCGGGCCACTTGCGGATGCCCGGGATGCGCGAGCCTTCGGACGGCTGGGCGCCGATCACGCGCAGCGACGGCTTCTTCGATTTGAGGAAGCGCGACACGCCGTTGATCGTGCCGGTCGTCCCCATCGCGCTGACGAAGTGCGTGATGCGGCCCTTGGTGTCGCGCCAGATCTCGGGCCCGGTCCCTTCGAAGTGCGCGCGCGGGTTGTCCTCGTTGGCGAACTGGTCGAGCACGCGGCCCTTGCCTTCGCTTTGCATCTGCAGCGCGAGGTCGCGCGCGTGCTCCATGCCGCCCGAGCGCGGCGTGAGCAACAGCTCGGCGCCGTACGCCTTCATCGCCTGCGCGCGCTCGAACGACGCGTCCTCCGGCATGATGAGCAGCATGCGGTAGCCGCGGATCGCCGCCGCCATCGCCAGCGCGATGCCGGTGTTGCCCGAGGTCGCCTCGATCAACGTGTCGCCGGGCTTGATCTCGCCGCGCTCCTCGGCGTAGCGGATCATGCTGATCGCCGGCCTGTCCTTCACCGAGCCGGCCGGGTTGTTGCCCTCGAGCTTGCCGAGGATGACGTTGCCGCGCCGCTCGTTGTCGGCGCCCGGAACACGCACCAGCCTGACGAGCGGCGTCTCGCCGATCACGTCTTCGATTGTCTTGTAGTCCATCGTGCAACCTCCTCGCCGAGCATTGTCTCAGGCCCACCGGTGCGCCACAGGCTGCATGCCATAATTCCGCGCTCGCATCGCACATCGAGCCTCGGTGGCGGAATTGGTAGACGCGCGGGACTCAAAATCCCGTTCCGAGAGGAGTGTCGGTTCGATTCCGACCCGAGGCACCAAGAAGCCGCTGCCCCCTGCCACGCGCGCCGCCGGCCTCGATGCGACGATCGGCGAACCGAGCGCAGTCGCGCCGCCCGAACGCGAGGCAGGATGCCCGCGCCTGCGATCCGGGCCATCTTTTCGAACCGCGCCGCCGGCGCCCCGAACGCACAGCACCCGCCACTCAGGAAGCCACGCATGCCCCCGATGCCACCCGTGACCCAGGCGCTGCTGCTGATCAACGTCGCCGTGTTCTGCATCCAGTACTTCATGGGCCCGGTGTTCGACCGCCTGTTCGCGCTGTGGCCGCTGGGCGGCGGCTTTCTGCCGTGGCAGGTCGTCACCTATGCCTTCATGCACGGCAGCCTGACGCACATCTTCTTCAACATGTTCGGCCTGTGGATGTTCGGCTCCGAACTCGAGCGCGTCTGGGGCGGCAAGCGCTACCTGCAGTTCTACTTCGCGAGCCTGCTGGCCGCCGCCGGCATGCAGCTCATCGTGACGATGATCCTCGGCTCGCCGTATCCGACGGTCGGCGCGTCGGGCGCCCTCTTCGGCCTGCTGCTCGCGTTCGGCATGATGTTTCCGAACCGCACGATCATGCTGATCATTCCGCCGATCCCGATGAAGGCCAAGACCTTCGTCATCATCTTCGGCGGGCTCGAACTGTTCTTCGGCGTGACCGGCACGCAGCAGGGCGTCGCGCACTTCGCGCATCTCGGCGGCATGCTCGGCGGCTACCTGATGATCCGTTACTGGCGCGGCCAGCCGCCGTTCGGCAGGCGTTAACCGGCCAGACCCTCGCGCACCGACGGGTAGCGCAGCGCGAGGCGCAGTTCGCGCTTCATGCGCCGGTTGTCGAGGCGGCGCGATTCGGCGAGGAACGACATCTGCAGCGGCGAGAGTTCGAGCCGCGCCTGCGCGCGCGAGATGCGGCGCGGGCGCGGCAGGCAGTGCAGATCGGCGGCGAGGTCGAAGTAGTCGCCCATCGGCAGCTCGCTGTCGTCGCAGATGTTGATCGCGCGCTGCGGCAAGGCGCGGTGCAGCGCGGCGACGCAGGCTCGCGCCAGATCGTCGGCGTGGATGTGGTTGGTGTAGACGTCGTCGGCCGCATCCAGCACCGGCGTGCCGCGCGCGAGCCGCTCGCGCGGATCGCCGCCGGGGCGGCCCTTGGCGTAGATGCCCGGAATGCGCAGCAACGCGACGCGCACACCGAACGCGCGGCCGAACCAGCGCAGGCGCTGCTCGGCGTCGGCGCGGCGGCGGGCGCGATCGGTCGCCGGGCGCAATGCACGCGTCTCGTCGAAGCGCGCTCCCTGCGCGTCGCCGTAGACGCCGCTCGTGCTGGCGTAGACGATGCAGCGCACCCGGCCGCCGCGCGCAAGCGCGTGCAGCAGATGCGTGGTGCGGCCGTCCACAACCCCGCGCGGCGCGGGTGGCGCGAGGTGCAGCACCGCGTCGGCGAGCCCCGCCAGCCGCGCGAGCGTCGCCGGCAAGTCCAGATCGCCGATCAGCGGCACGATGCCTTGCGCCCGCAGCTCGCCGGCGCGCGCCGCGTCGGTCGTCAACGCGAGCAGCCGCCAGCGCCCACGCAGCAGGCGCGCGACGCGCATCCCGATGTCGCCGCAGCCGACGATCAGGAGGCGCGGCCGGCGCAATCGGCCATATCGTCCTACTTGCACGAGGCTCATCGACGAAGCGGCGGCGGCCAGCAGGCAAAATCGCTCATCCCTCCAAGCTTAAGCCCGACGCAACCCACGCCATGAGCTTCACCGTCACGCTGCGGCCGAGCGGCATCACGTTTCAGGTCGAGCCCGACGAGACGGTGCTCGCCGCCGCGATCCGCCAGGGCGTGGGCCTGCCCTACGGCTGCCGCGACGGCGCCTGCGGCTCGTGCAAGTCGCAACTGCTCGGCGGCGAGGTGCTTCTGGGCGAGCACCAGCACAAGGCGCTAAGCATCGAGGAAGAGGCCTGCGGCTACACCCTCACCTGCAAGGCGCGAGCGCTCGGCGACCTCGAGATCGAGGCGCGCACCGTCGTCGGCGCCGGCGACTACCCGCCGCGCAAGATGCCGTGCCGGGTGACGAGCATCGTGAAGGCGGCCGCTGATGTCGCGATCGTCAAGCTGCAGTTGCCGGCCAACGAGGGCTTTCGCTACCGCGCCGGCCAGTACATCGAGTTCATCCTCGAGGGCGGCGTGCGGCGCAGCTACTCGATGGCCAACGCGCCGCACACGCAGAGCAGCGCGCCGGGCGCCGAGCTGCACATCCGCCACATGCCGGGCGGGCGCTTCACCGACCGCGTGTTCACGAAGCTCGCGGCGCGCGACATCCTGCGCATCGAGGGCCCGTTCGGCAGCTTCTTCCTGCGCGAGGATTCGGCCAAGCCGATCGTGCTGCTGGCGTCGGGCACCGGCTTTGCGCCGATCAAGGCGATCATCGAGCAGCTGCGCTTCATAGGCAGCGAACGCAGCGCCGTCCTCTACTGGGGTTGCCGCAGGCGCGCCGACCTCTACCTGCACGACTGGGCGCTGCAGGCGGCGGCCGAACTGCCGTGGCTGCGCTACGTGCCGGTGCTCTCCGAGGCGGCGCCCGAAGACGGCTGGGTCGGCCGCACCGGCTTCGTCCACGCCGCGGTGATGGCCGACCTGCCCGACCTGTCGGCGCATCAGGTCTACGCCTGCGGCACACCGGCGATGGTCGCCGCCGCCGAGCGCGACTTCATCACGCGCTGCAACCTGCCCGCCGAGGAGTTCTACGCCGACGCCTTCACGTCGGAGTTGGACAAACACGACGCGTAGCGGCGTGTTTGCGTCGCAGGCTGACTTCGCACCGCGAAGTCAAGCCGCGCAGCGGCGGCCGTAGACACAACGCGACGCGTAGCGCCGTGTTTACGTCGGGGTAACGCGGCAAGGTCAGAGCGCGCAGCTTCGAAAGCCGCAGAAGAGCTCGTCCGCTTCGGGCGGCGCGAAGTTGCGAAAGCGCGTGCTGCGCAGCCGCTGCCGGGTCGCGAACGACGCGCCGCGCAGCACCTTGCAACTGCCGAAGAACGGCTGCGAATACTCGCGCCACGGGTCGGCGGCGAAGCCCGGATAGGGTCTGAACGAGCTCGCCGTCCACTCCCACACCTCGCCCCAGGCAAAGCCCATCGACGCACCGGCGACGGCGGCGCATTCCCATTCGACCTCGGTCGGCAGGCGCCGGCCGGCCCAGCGGCACCAGGCGTCGGCCTCGTACCAGGCGACGTGCAGCACCGGCTGCGCCGGCGGGATGCGCGTGAGCTTGCCCGCGCGCTGCGCGAGCACGCCATTGACCATCTGCTCGACGTAGCGCGGGCAGCGCCGGCCGCTGCGCTGGAGCCAGGCCCAGGCGTCGGGCGTCCACCAGCGCGCATCGTCGTAGCCGCCGTCGGCGACGAACTCGGCGAACTGCGCGAAGCTCACCGGCCGGGCGTCGATCTCGAACTCGGGCACCGCGACGTCGTGCGCCCACTTCTCGTTGTCGAAGACGAAGCCGCCCGGCTGCGAGCCGAAAGCGTGGTGCGTCGCCGGCAGGACGAGCGCCGGCTGCTGCGCGCCGCCCTGCGGCCATCGCAGCAGGCCGGCGTCGATGCCGAACGCCTGCGACGCGCACGCCGCGGCCTCGCAGTGCATGTCCTCGTGAAACATCGCGAGGCGATAGAAGTAGAGCGCGGCGTCGGACTCGTCGGCCGATTCGAGCAGCTCGAGCGTCGTCTCGAGCGTGTCGGCGAGGTAGTGCTTCAAGTCCTGCGCCAGCGACAGCTCGAGCCGCCAGCGTTCGCGGCGGCCGACGCGTTCGGCATCGAACCAGGCGTCGGCCTGCGATTCGATAGACGCCAGCCGCGGCTGCGTCGGGTCGCAAGCCGTGCCGCGCGCGCGCTGCACGTTGCGCGCGATCCAGCGCTCCTGGAACCAGCCGGCGTGGCCGAGCGTCCACAGCGGCGGATCGAATCCGGCGCGCTCGGGCCCGCCTTCATTGTTCGCCGGCGCTGCATTCTCGAGCGCGCCGAACCAGCGCAGCGTGTGGTTGCGCGCGTCGAGCAGGGCAAGCGACAGCAGGCCCTTGCCGGCGTGGCGCATGCGCGGCGACTCGACGTTCGCGGTTTCGTTGTCGATCACGCAGCGATTGTGCCCATGCAGCGCGTGCCACGGCGCGGCCGTCGCGTGTTGATCTAGACTGCGCGCGTTGCGCACCGCCGCGAATGCCCACCACCGACGCCTTGAAGATCGCCGTCACCTCCGCCTTGATCTCCGTGCTCTTGCTCGCCGGCTGCGAGACGCCGCAGGCGCGCTCGGATCGCCCTCGTTTTGCGTGCTACGACGCCCGCGGCCGCTACGCCGCCACCATCGTCACGCAGGCCGAGTGCGAACGCCGGTTCTGGACCTGGCGCGAGGTCGCCGAATGAGCAGCCGAACGTTGAAAGGCTGCATCGGCACGCTCGCCGTCGCGCTCGGCGCGGCGTTTCTCGCCGCCTGCGGCGCGCCGCCGCAGGAGGGCTTCGTCGGCGTCGGCTGCTACGACCATCGCAACCGCATCGTGCCGACGATCCAGACGCCCGGCGAATGCACCGCCAACACCTGGATCTGGCGCACCCAGCCCTGGCAGCCGGCGACGCCCAAGCCGTAGAAGGTGATCCGCGGCCACTCGCCTGTCCGGAAAGCCAGCACAGCGTCGTCGCGTTACCCCCCGAGGTTGAGGGATTGTGACGGTCGGTCCTCTGTCCTATCGTCACTCACGCCGAAGTGCGATGCTGAAGCGCGCTTGGCCGCCTCGTTCAATCCCGGACGACGCGTCTTCAGGAGAGCGAACATGACCTGTCCACTTCACCCCGTGCTCGCAGGCATTGCGACACTTTCCCTGGCCGGCGCTGCCAACGCAAGCGTCGTGACCTTCGACGATCTTCCGGTTTCGGGCAATGACATCTTCACCTTCGTCAGTTCCGGCGGCTTCGACTTCAACGGCGGTCACTTCCACATCATCGATTCGCCCGATTCGCGCATCGTCGGCAACGGCACACAGTTCCTCGGCGCCGAAGCAGCGGGTGGCCTCGGCAAGGCGGTGACGATGACGCAGGCCGGCGGCGGCTTGTTCTCGCTCGACGGGCTCGACGTGGCCGAGCTCTGGCGCGCGGGCGAGCCGCTGAACGACTTCTACCAGGTCAGCCTGACCGGCAACCAGTTCGGCGGCGGCGTGCTCTCGTCGCTCATCACTCTCGATGGCATCGCCGACGGCCCGGGAGGCGCGAACGACTTCCAGACCATCGCGCTCGGGGGCTGGACGAATCTGATGTCGGTCACGATCACCGGGGTTAACGCCGCGGGCGGCTTCGGCGACTACTCGATCGACAACCTGCTCGTCAACGTGGTCCCCGAACCGGGCACCTATGCATTGATGCTTGCCGGCCTGGGACTCGTCGGCTTCATGGCGCGGCGTCGCATTTCCTGACGGTCGCGCTTTCATCCGATGTGGCGGGCCCGCTTCGGCGGGCCTCGTCGTTCCCGAGGCTATCGGCGCACCCCGCTTACGCGAACCGGCCGTGCAGGTACCAGCCCTGCGCCGCATCCAGGCTCGGCGGGCGCAGGCGGTAGATCCACACCAGCGAGGCATCGGCGGCCTGGGCGATGAAATAGTCGCGGGCGACGGTGCCGTGCTCGTCCCACCAGCCGGCCTCGATGCGCTCGGGGCCGCTCAGCAGTTGCAGCGGCGCGCCGTCGAGCAGCGGCTGGTCGCGCCGCTCGGCCAGCGGCTGCGCCGGCTCGACGAGCCAGATCGGGCGCGTGACGAGATCGCCGTACAGCGCCGGCACTGCGCGCTGCGTGGCAGGCCGGGCGTGGAGCGCAGCAGCGTCGACCTCGTGCGACGCGCTGGCGCGCTCGGGCCGGTGATCCTGCACGCGCACGAGGCGCCGCACGCGCGGCCGGCCGAGGCGCGCCTGCAGGCGCTCGACGAGGCGCGTCAGGCCCTCGCGTTCACCCTGCGCGCTCGGGAACAGCTCGCCGTTGGGCGGCGGCGCACGCACGATATCGTCGCAATGCAGCGCCAGATCGAGCACCGGCGCGGCAAGCCCGGTGCGGTCGAGCCGCTCGCGAAGCAGCAGCAGCAGATGCTCGAGATCGCGCGACGGCGCGGCGAGCGCGATCTCGATCGTGCTTGCGGCCGGGGCGGCGCGATCGTCGCGCTGGCGGCGCGCCTCGTGCTGCAGTTCGAGCGCGAAGCGGCGCGCGAAGGCATGCTGCGCCGACAGCCAGGCGACGAGCCGCGCAAGAAGCAAACCGGCGCCGTGCAGCAGTTGCGCGCTCGTGTCGGCGCGGGCGAAGAGCTCGATCCGGCTGTCGAACGCGGGCGCCGGCACGACCCGCTCGCGCGGGTCGGGGCGCTCGCCGTAGGCGCGGTCGATCTCGTCTTGCAGCGCTTCACCGAAACGGCGCGCCAGACCGGCGCGCGGCAGGCGGCGCAGGTCGGCAAGCCTGGACAGGCCCATGCCCTGCAGCGCGTCGGCGTGATCGCGGGCTGCATCGAGCCACGCCACCGGCAGCGCGTCGAGCGCCGCGTGCAGCGCAGGCAGATCGGCACAGTGCGTCGCCGCCGACCCGCAGCGCGCCAGCAGGCCCGCGCCGAGCGCCGTAGGGGCGCTCGCGAGCCGCACCCGGTGGCCGAGCGGCTGCAAGGCTTCGCGCAACCGCGAGACGAGTTTGTCGAGGCCGCCGAAGAGGCGCAGGCTGGCATGCACTTCGAGCAGCGCCCCGGCGAGCGGCAGCGCGCTCACCGCCGGCGTGAACGCGAGGCAGGCGTGCAGCACGCCTTGCAGCGCACGCGCATCGCGCAGCGGGTCGGCCGCCGCGGCGACGAGCTGCGGCGCGAGGCCGAGCGCCGTGCTGCACCGCTGCCCGGGTCTGACGCCGAGCGCACGCGCGCCCGCATTGGCGTGCGTGACGATGCGCTGCGCCTGCACGAGCGCGAGCGGCATGCGGCGCAACTCGGGCGGCAGCGTCGCGGCGAACGACTCGAGCGACAGCAACGGCAGATGCAGGGCGATCCAGAGCATGGCGCGGATGCACGATCTTCATTCGCGCGACGCGCCATCCGGCGCGCGGGAGTCGAGGCTGTCGTACAGGTTCGGGCTCGCGGCCAAGTCGACGAAAGCCGCGGCGCGCAACGGTTCGTCGCTCGGCGCCTTCCCCGCCGCCGCCGCGCGCGCCAGGGCCTTGCGCCGCGCGGCGGCCGACAGCACCGGCGGCAGCGTCAGTTGCAGCGGCGCGGCGAGCGGCGGGCCGCGGCGCTTGAACAGATGCAGCGCGAGCCGGTCGACTCCCGAAGGCTCGAGCGCGATGCGCAGCGGCGCGGCGCTCGGCTGCCCGCGCGCGGCGACCTCGCGCAGCATGAAGGCCGGCCCGTTGTGCGCCTGCGCCGCAAGCTGCAGCCGGCGCAGCCGCTCGACAGGCAATCGCGGCGGCAGCCAGGCGAGCAGCGCGCCGACATGGCCGCTTCTCGAGGCCTGCTCGATCGCCCACAAACTGTCGCCCGCATGCCGGGTGTGCATCCCGGCCTCGCCGGTGAACGCGCCGCGGCCCTCGACAACCAGCATCTGCCCGGCGTCGAGCCCGAGCTGCGCCAGCGCCCAGGCCGACAGCGTGGCCGGCGGGTCGAACAGCATCACGAGCCGCCCTGTGCGCAGCGTTGCGGCCAGGCTGGGCGCGAGCAGGCGCATCTCGCCGACGCCGGGATGCGCGAGCAGCAGTTCCGTCAGCACCCGGCGCGGCCAGCCGCCGCCGGGCAGCTGTGCGTCGAGCGCCGCAAAGCCGCTCGCCAGCGCCCGCCCCGCGCCGACCCCGAGCCGATGCGCGCGCCACAACGCGGGGTGCAACCGATCGAGGTCGATGCGCGGCGCCGCTTCCCGCGCCGCGGCCGCGGTGGGAACTGAAACGGCAGCGGGTAGGGCGTCCATTTAGCTACTGTATTTTCATACAGTAGTTTATGCAAGCCCTGCCCTTCGGCGCGTCACCCTCCGACGCTCCGTCTTCGCAACGCAGGAGCCGCTGCTCGGCAAAACCGCGGGGTCGCAGCATCGGATGCCCACCCGGCTACACTGGACGCTACAGCCGCCACGCCAGCGCATCGCCGAGGGCGGTCATCGGCCCGATCGGCAAGGCGCTGTGACCGCCGGGAAGTCCCCGCCGCCCCGAAACGAAAACGACCCCGCGAAGGGGCCGCTCTTATCGGTGGAGGCGCGAGCCGGAGTCGAACCGGCCTCTACGGATTTGCAATCCGGTGCATAACCGCTTTGCTATCGCGCCGTGCGGCCGCATTTTGGCATGCGGCCCTCGCATGAAAAAGGGAAGCCTGGGCTTCCCTTCTCGAGAATCTGGAGCGGGAGACGAGTCTCGAACTCGCGACCTCAACCTTGGCAAGGTTGCGCTCTACCAACTGAGCTACTCCCGCGTCGCTTGGACCGAAGCCGTGACAGCGACCCAATCGAGCTGCGCATTATAGCCGCAGACCGCGGCCGCACCGCCGAGGCGGTGCGGCGCACGGCCACCGATCAATGCGGCAGCGCCTCGGCGCCGCCGAGCGCCGCGCCGCCCGCCTCCGGCTTGGCATCGACTTTCGGCAGTTCATCGTCGGGCAGCGGCTTGGGCACCGAGTCGAGCGCGAGTTCGAGCACCTGGTCGATCCACTTCACCGGCACGATCTCGAGCTGATTCTTGACGTTGGCCGGGATTTCCTGCAGGTCCTTGGCGTTCTCTTCCGGGATCAGCACCGTCTTGATGCCACCGCGATGCGCCGCGAGCAGCTTCTCCTTCAGGCCGCCTATCGCGGTGACCTCGCCGCGCAGCGTGATTTCGCCCGTCATCGCGACCTCGGCCTTGACCGGGATGCCGGTCAGCGCCGAGACGAAGGCAAGCGTCATCGCCGCGCCGGCGCTCGGCCCGTCCTTGGGCGTCGCGCCGTCCGGCACGTGGATGTGGACGTCGCGCTTCTCGAACATCTCGTCCTTGATCCCGAGTCGCCGCGCGCGGCTGCGAACGACCGAGCGCGCCGCCTCGACCGACTCCTTCATCACGTCGCCGAGCGAGCCGGTGCGGATGATGTTGCCCTTGCCGGGCATCACCGCCGCCTCGATCGTCAGCAGGTCGCCGCCGACCTCGGTCCACGCGAGGCCGACGACCTGGCCGACCTGGTTCGTCTTTTCGGCGCGGCCGAAGTCGAACTTGCGAACGCCGAGGAAGTCGTTCAGGTTGTCCTCGGTGACGACGACCTTCTCGGCGTAGGTTCCGAGCTGCACACCCTTGACGACCTTGCGGCAGATCTTGCTGATCTCGCGCTCGAGCGAGCGCACGCCGGCCTCGCGCGTGTAGTAGCGGATGATGCCGCGGATGCCGGCTTCGGTGACCTCGAGCTCGCTGTCCTTCACGCCGTTGTTCTTGCGCTGCTTGGGCAGCAGATAGCGCTGCGCGATGTTGAGCTTCTCGTCCTCGGTGTAGCCGGCGAGGCGTATCACCTCCATCCGGTCGAGCAGCGCCGGCGGGATATTCATCGAATTGCTCGTGGCGATGAACATCACGTCCGACAGGTCGAAGTCGACCTCGACGTAGTGGTCGCTGAAGGTATGGTTCTGCTCGGGGTCGAGGACTTCGAGCAGCGCGCTCGAAGGATCGCCGCGGAAGTCCATGCCGAGCTTGTCGATCTCGTCGAGCAGGAAGAGCGGATTGCGCGTGCCGACCTTGGTCAGCGACTGCAGTACCTTGCCCGGCATCGAGCCGATGTAGGTGCGGCGGTGGCCGCGGATCTCGGCTTCGTCGCGCACGCCGCCGAGCGCCATGCGGACGAACTTGCGCCCCGTCGCGCGCGCCACGCTCTGGCCGAGCGAGGTTTTGCCGACGCCCGGCGCACCGACCAGGCACAGGATCGGCGCCTTCACCTTGTCGACGCGCTGCTGCACGGCGAGGTATTCGAGGATGCGGTCCTTCACCTTCTCGAGGCCGTAGTGATCCTCGTCGAGCACGGTCGCCGCGTTCGACAGATCGTGCTTGATCTTGGTCTTCTTGCTCCACGGCAGGTTGATCAGCGTATCGATGTAGTTGCGCACGACGGTCGCCTCGGCCGACATCGGCGACATCAGCTTCAACTTCTTCAGTTCGCCGTCGACCTTCTTGCGCGCCTCCTTGGGCATGCGCGCGGCGACGATCTTCTTCTCGAGCTCCTCGAGGTCGGCGCCCTCCTCGCCGTCGCCGAGTTCCTTCTGGATCGCCTTGACCTGCTCGTTCAGGTAGTACTCGCGCTGGCTCTTCTCCATCTGGCGCTTGACGCGGCCGCGGATGCGCTTCTCGACCTGCAGGATGTCGACCTCGTGCTCGAGGAGTTCGAGCAGCTTCTCGAGCCGCTTGTCGATCGAAAACAGGTCGAGCACCGACTGCTTGGCTTCGAGCTTCAACGGCAGGTGCGCGGCGATCGTGTCGGCGAGGCGCCCGGCGTCGTCGATGCCGGCGATCGAGGTCAGGATCTCGGGCGGGATCTTCTTGTTGAGCTTGACGTAGGCGTCGAACTGCTGCGTCACCGCGCGGCGCAGCGCCTCGACCTCGGCCTTTGGGTCGGTCTCGGGCGGCACCGGAACGACGTCGGCGACGAAGTGCTCGCCGTTGTCCGAGATCGAGATCGTATTCGCGCGCTGCACGCCTTCGACGAGCACCTTCACCGTGCCGTCGGGGAGCTTCAGCATCTGCAGGATGCTCGACACGCAGCCGACTTCGAACATGTCGTCGGGCTTGGGCTCGTCCTTGCCGGCCGCGCGCTGCGCGACGAGCATGATCTGGCGGCCGGCTTCCATCGCGGCCTCGAGCGCCTTGATCGACTTCGGGCGGCCGACGAACAGCGGGATCACCATGTGCGGGAAGACGACCACGTCGCGCAGCGGCAGCAGCGC